>JBKBIJ010000087.1:0-6673 GCA_046299455.1 Brevinematia bacterium
GGTTTTGCCATGATATTCTATGATAGGGAAAATAATAGAGTTTTACCAATATTCATTGGTCCATTTGAAGCTAATGGTATTCTAATGAAGTTACAGGAAATAAAGTTTCCAAGACCATTAACTTATGACTTAATAAGGAATATCCTTGATAGTATTGGGGTATATGTCGAAAAAGTTGTTATAAATGATCTTAGAGATAATACGTTTTATGCAATAATTTACTTGAATTTTGAAGGGAATATTATAGAGATCGATTCAAGACCGAGTGATGCTGTTGCAATTGCAGTTAGGTTTAATGCACCTATATATGTAGCTCAGCATGTAATGGAACAATCTTCAATTCATAGATCAGAATACGTAAACAATTCTTACAGTAAAGGTGAAGAGGTTTATGATGATGCTTTAGATTTAGATAAAGACTCATCGGTTACTTCGGGACAATTTTCTAATAAACCTACCAAAGATACTCATAACCGTACTTCTAGAAAGGAGAAAAAAGAAATGCTAATAGAGGAGCTCCAGAAAGAGTTGGATAAAGCTGTTGCAGAAGAAAGATACGAAGATGCTGCAAGAATAAGAGATGAAATAAATAAACTTAAGAACAAATAGTTATACAAGAATTCAATTGTCTTTATCTTTATTTAGATTCTTATCCTTCAATTCATTGCTTCATTTAGGGAGCAAATAAGCCACATCTTTGTATTCCCTTTCATAAACTAATCGCTAAGAAACTATAAACCTCCTATTTAGGGATTTATCCAGTTTATTAATAATATTTTTAAACACATCTATAAATAGTAAAATTAATACTTTTGGGATAGCTTCTTTAAAGTTTTGCAATATTGTTTTTAGTTTTATAAAATTTTTCTATGGTGAAAAAATTACTTGTAATTAGTGATTCACATGGACATTTGGGGTTTATATCTGATGTTCTTAAGATCGAGCTTAGTTCTGTAGATTTTGTCGTTCATTTAGGTGACGCCTGGTTTGATATGAAACCCTTTATTAATCTTATAAAAGGTAGTGGTAAAAAATTTGTTGTAGTTAGGGGGAATGTTGATCTTATGAGGGGTGATAAAACTACGGATTTTATACCTGAGGTTGAGTTTATTGAGGTTGATGGTAGGAAAGTTTTGTGTACTCATGGTCATGCTTTTGAGGTGCATAATAGTCTTGATAAGTTAAGAGCTTTTTCTATTTCGAATAATTCGAAGGTGGTTTTGTTTGGTCATACTCACCAGCCTTTTGCTAGAAAAATGGATGATATATTCTTTTTTAATCCAGGTCCTCTTAAAGATGGTATTTATGGGATAGTTTCTTTAGGTGATTCCATATCATATAAGCACTACCGACTTAAGAACTTACCTTTTTAGCTATCAATTTCAATAGAGGTTGTGAGGATATCTTTTTTCTTGAATGATAAATTTTTATTATTTAATATTTTGATTAATTGGAGGTTTTTATGCTTAAGGGGTCGATGGTTGCTCTTATAACTCCTTTTAAGATGGGTGGGGAGATTGATTGGGATACACTTGAGTATTTGGTTGATTTTCATTTAAGAAATGGTACTGATGTTATAGTACCTTGTGGTACTACTGGTGAATCGCCAACCCTTTCCTATGAAGAGCATGTTAAAGTTATAGAGTTTGTTGTTAAGAAGGTTAGGGGTAAGGTACCTGTACTTGCTGGTACTGGAACTAATTCAACTCATGAAACGATATACTTCACTAATGAAGCAAAGAGAGTTGGTGCTGACGCTGCATTGGTTATTGCTCCTTATTATAATAAACCTACACAAAGGGGAATTATTGAACATTTCTCCGCTGTTTCCAGGGAAACAGGTGGATTCCCTATAGTGGCTTATAATGTTCCTAGTAGAACTGTCATAAATATTGAACCTATGACGTTAGCAGAGATTGTTAAGAAAAATCCTAATGTCATAGGCGTTAAAGAAGCATCTGGCAATATTAAACAGTGTATGGATATTCTTGAGTTTGTTGATAAACCAGATTTTCTTTTGATTTCGGGTGATGATGGTATAAATTTGCCTATACTTAAAGTAGGTGGAGTTGGGGCTATTTCTGTAGTTGCTAACCTCGTGCCAAAGGATGTGTCCGATATGATAAATTCTTATTTGAGAGGAGATGTTAGGAGAGCGGAAGAAATTGATAGGAAACTTCAGATACTTAATAGAGTACTGTTTCTTGAAACAAATCCAATACCTATTAAAAAAGCTATGGAGCTTGCCGGTATTATTAAAGACGGAAGTTTAAGACTACCGCTTACTGAACTTTCTGATCAAAATACACAAAAACTTAGAGATGCAATGATCAAATACGGTTTAAATGTTGTTAAATAGCTGGGAAGTCATTGAACAAGGAAATATTATAATTGAAATTTCAAAACATACTCTCTGGATGAAGTTTAAAGAGAATTGTTTATAAAAGGGGTTTTTAGAAAATTGAATTTTCAAAATAGTCTTTACCCGAGTAGCTCCTAGAAGAGGTAAGTAAGATATTCAGGAAGAAGTTAGATTTTTGGCACAGACTCCCGTTATAATTTGATATTAATTGTATTATTGAGTATAATATCAATTGAGGATTGGAATTTGAGGTATTCGATATATGGCTATTAATTTTGTTAGAGTAAAAGATTTAGTTTCTAAGGTGAAGGGTGATATTTTTATTGAGGAAGAGGTAAAAGTTTCAGTCAATTTTGAAGGTAGTAAGTTAAATTCGATTGAGAATGTTGAGAGAGAAGGTATAGGTATTAGGGTTATAAGAGATGGTAAAGTTGGCTTTTCTTCGACTAATGATGCATCTGAGATTGAGAAAGCTTTTGACAGAGCAATTGAGGTTAGTAGATTTGGTGAAGATATAGACATTTCTTTCCCTAGGCAACCTTCCGTGGTGTTTCCAATAAAGATTTATGATCCGTCTTTGGAGAACGTTAACGAGAGAGATATGGTTGAGTTAGGTGAAGAGATAATATCAGGAATAAAGGATATAAACCCTTCGATAGAAGTTAACTTGAAAATAGAAAAATCCTTTGTTAAAAAGAGTGTTATAAATTCTTCTGGGTTGGATATAACTCTGAATAAAACTTTTTGGGTTATTTCGGTTGAGGGAGTTTACGTCTGTAGGGATGAAAGTCTTTTGTGGTTATACGATAGCAAATATAGTTCTAGATATGATATAGATTTCTCTCCGATTATTTCTTATTTGCAAAATATATTTCTTTTTTCTACTGAAGTTGCTTCTATAGGTAGTGGTAAGTATCCTGTTATATTTGCTCCATCTTCTCTGTATACATTGATAGAGATACTTGGTGTATCTCTTAATGGTGAGAACGTGTATAAGGGTATTTCACCTATAAAGGATAAAGTAGGGGAAAAAGTTTTTTCGGAGAGTTTTTCTCTTGTTGATTCGCCACATCTTGATTGGGCTATTGGTTCTCAACCGTTTGATGATGAAGGTGTTATAACTAACCATAAAGAAATCATTTCTAATGGTGTTTTAAAGTCATTTATAACTGATCTTAGGACGTCTTATCTTCAGAACCAGGTTTCTACAGGTAATGGTTTTAGGTCTTACTCATCTCTCCCTAAACCAGATTTTTCGAATATAGTCGTTCACAGTGGCGATATGAGTTTAAGAGAAATGATTTCTTCTATCGATAGGGGATTGATAGTTTATAACTTGTTAGGTGGAGGACAAAGTAATATCAATGCAGGTGAGTTTTCTGTTAATGTTGAAAAAGGATTTCTTATTGAAAAAGGTAAAATAGTTGGTAGGGTAAAGGATGTTATGGTGTTTGGAAATGTTTTTGATCTTTTTAAAAACATCGTTTACATTTCGAAGGAGGTTAAGACTGAATTCAATGCTGTTTTACCTTACATTATGTTTGATAGTGTTAATGTAAATTCGAACGATGGAAATGTTAAGTAAAATGTTAAATAGATTCTTTTCATTAGTTTTTAGGGTTTTTTACGGGTTTTTCGAGTATATAGGTAGCTTATCTTTGTTTTCTTACCAAGTTTTTAGAAATATTTTTGCTAAGCCGTTTTACGGTAAAGAATTGATTTCATCTTTAGTGGAAATTGGCTACAACTCTCTAGGTATAATCATTACTATATCATTTTTTTCTGGTATGATAATGACTTTGAATATTGGTAAGAGTATGGATAGTATAGTTAAGGGAACTTCGCAGTATATAGGATCTGGAATAATGCTTGTTATGATAAAGGAATTTGGTCCCGTTTTAACATCTATTGCTTTGATAAGCAGAGTAGGTGCTGGTATTACTGCCCAGATATCTACTATGAAAGCAACAGAACAAATCGATGCTCTAAAAATTATGTCAATCTCTCCAATGAAATTTCTAGTTGTACCTAGAGTTTTGGGGATGGTTATTATGATGCCATTTATGTCTGCTATTTCGGTTTTTTTCGGTATTTTAGGTGGAATGTTTATGGTAGTTTCTTATCTTGATCAAAGTATTTTTACTTATATTGATAAAGTTTTGTTCGTTTTAAAAGCAAGGTATATTTTTGATATGATAATAAAAAGTTCTGTTTTAGGTTTCTTTATAGGGATAGTAAGTTGTTTTTATGGTATCAAGTCTGAAGGAGGAGCAAAGGGTGTAGGAATTTATACTACTAAATCCGTAGTTGCTTCTGTCGTTGTTATAATAATAGTGGATTACATCGTAACTTCTATTCTTATGTCTTTTTAGAAAAGATAAACCTTCCAGTTTAGGACCATTAGGATAACTCCTTCTATAGTGTTTGTATCCATAACTTCTAGAAGAAGGTAATTTATTAGTGTAAGTAGGATTTTTAAATAGTTGTCTAGTTTTTAGTGATATTTCTTTACATTATTCTAATTTCTTAGAACTTTTTTGTTGTGTTTCTACCTATTAGAATACTTCTTTTATATAACTTCTTGAATGTTAATTTCTAGGAGTGGGGGACCTTGGAAGTCTCTGTAAACTTTGTAAAAAGTTCTAACCATGATATCCATACCTTCTGTTAAATTGTACTTTTATCTCTTAAGTTCATATCCAAAATGAAAATTGGTGTTGCAAAAATCAAATTTATTGTACCTATGAACTATAAACCCTTTTAAAGGGTTTTCTTGTATATGTTCTGAAAGGTTCTAAGTAGGATGTATAAAAAAATTCAATTTTTCAAATTTCTTTCTTCTAAGTTCTTCATTACAATTTAGTTAAGTGTTCTAATTATGGTATTTTCTGTTTTATAGCTTTTTTAGGTATGTTAACTTTTTAGAGCAACATGTCTTTCTAAAGATTTATTTAGTTTCCTAATTTGGATTTTGGATAGATTTAAATGAAGAAATATTATTTTTGAGATACTATCACTTGGGGAAAAGAAGATAATTCTTAAAAACATCCTCAATGTCAAAAGTGTGTAGGTATGGGGTGAGGAGAGTGGAAAGTGTTAAGGCATTTGGAGGTGAGAGTAGTAGGAAATGAAAAGAGACAAACATTGGTATATTGAATTTTTTATTATCGTTGTATATTATTTATAGTATGAGGTTGCTTTTAATATTTTTTGTTATAGTTACTCTCTGTTCTGATGTTTTTGGTTTTGGCAAGAATAAAATAAACCATAGGGTTCATGATTGGTATATTTATGATCTTGGTAACTATAAAGTTTTCATCGATTCAAATCAGACAAACATAAGTAAAATCTTGATAAGAGCTTTAAAAGACTCGGATGATGATCTTAGAACTCTTACTTTTAGGGATCTTAATGAGGTTTTCCCTATCATACTTTTTCCAAATCAAATTGATTTCCAAGGTAATAATATATCGGATGAGTTTATTGGTGAAGGTACAGGTGGTTTTACTGAAGGTCTTAAGAATAGGGTTGTTGTTCCAGTTAATGGTAATTGGTATTTTTTTAAGAGAGTTTTAAAACATGAGCTAGTTCATGTTTATCAGTTTGACTCTATGAAATCTCCACAGTTAAGAAAATCACTTAGGATTTCTGAGGTTTCTATTCCTTTGTGGTTTATAGAGGGAATGTCTGAGTATTATTCTATTGATTGGGATTTTTCGACTGAAGAAATTATTAGAGATGTTGTTGTCAATAATAATATAGTTCCTCTTAGTAGGTTATCTGATGTGAATAAATTGCTTCCCAGAGAGTATTATCTTATTTATAAGCAAGGACAAGCTTTTCTAAAGTATGTTGGTGACAAGTTCGGTAAACCTGTAATTTACAAAATTTTTAGGTCTTACCTTAACGGTAGTAAGGATCCTTTTAAATCCGAGACAGGAGTTAGTTTAAAAGATCTTGAAAATTCTTTTGTTTATGATACTAGAAGAAAGTATCTTTCGATGTTGTCGGAATATCAAGAGGTAAATGGTTTCGCTAGACCTATAACTGGTGAATCTTATGGTGAAGAGACGTACAGTAAATTTATACCTACTTTTGTTTCAAGTAATGTTGTTGCTTTTCTAACTTATAAGGATATTTATCCTAAAATAGTCTTGTTTGATATTAACGAAAGCAAAATTTTGAAAACCATAGTTGTTGGTGGTTTTAATGAGAATTATCTAGAGTTTCATATAACTAGAAATAACATTTCATCATCTACAAATGGTTTAATTGTTTTTGTTTCGAAATCGGGAGGTAGGGATGTAGTAA
>JBKBIJ010000087.1:6683-8383 GCA_046299455.1 Brevinematia bacterium
ATAATATTTCGAATGAGAGTATTTATAATGTATCTTTTAATAATATTAGGATTATTTCGTCTCCAGACATTTCTGTGGATGGGAGATTTATTGTTTTTTCTGGTTTTGATGGTACCCAAGAGGATATATTCATCTATGAAATATCTACTAAAAAACTCCAGAAATTGACAGATGATATATTTTATGATTCTGAGCCAAGAATTTCTCCTGACAATAGACGGGTTTATTTTGTTTCGTCTAGGGGTAAGGATAGTTTGTTTTCTAGTGATACTGATATATATTTTATTGATTTAGATTCAAGAGAGATTGAGAAGTTGATTGACCTTGGTGGTGAAGAACAGAATCCTTTTGTTTCTGTAGATGGTAAGTATCTGTTTTTTGTTTCGACCATTGATGGTGTTAGAAACATATTTTTCTATGATTTTGAAAGTAGACAAGTAAAGAGGTTTTCTAAGGTTGTTACTGGTGCATTTTCACCAAAACTTGACTTTTCATCGACTAGAATTATTTTTTCCTCGATAAACAATTTTACATATAACGTTTATGATAAACTAATTGATTTCTCCAAATTTAATGAGGTGTTAAGTAACAACGTGGTTGTTTCTTCTTTGGATTTGTCTAACTTCAATTATGAATGGTCGCGTATAGACGGTGTTGAGTTTAAAGGTGTTGATAGGTATGTTCTAATACCTACTGTTGATTATCTTAGTGGAGCGTTTACCTTAAGTTCTGATTTAGGTTTTATTCTGCTTTTTGGTGCTAATTTTAGTGATTTACTTGGTGATCAAAGGTTGTCTATAATATTTAATAACAGCTATTTAGGTAGCCTTGGAAATTTTAGTTTTACAGAACTTAACTATCTTGTTTCATATGTTAACTATAAGTATTACTTTGATTTTGGTTTTCAGGTGTATAACTTTAGAGATTATTTATTTTCTTTGGTGAATTTTTTCTATTTACCTTCAATTTTCTATGATATTGATTTTGGGTATTATTCAAAGTTGAGTATTTCGGGTTTTGTTTCTTACCCTTTTTCGACTTTTTCTAGGTTGGATTTTTCTGTTGAGAGGTTAGATTATTTCGGGGTACCTAAGTATGATTCATATTTTGAGTATTATTCTTCAGAAAAATTATATTCATTGAATTCACTTTCTTTATCTTATTCTTACGATTCGACGCTTTGGTCTATTGTGGGTCCTGTTGATGGTATTAGATCACAAGTAAGGTTTTCATATAGTCCATTCTTGTTTGAAGGTGATAAATCTTTATTTTCTATCATAGGTGATTTTAGAGGTTATGTTATGTTATCTTTGATTGATACCCTTGCTTTTAGATTTGTTGCAGGCGGTAGGTTTGGCCAAGATGCTGATATGTTTAAATTTGTTTTGGGAGGTATTGGTACTATAAGAGGTTATGATTTTGGGGAGTTTGCTGGTAAATTCTTTCTACTATCGAATTTAGAGTTGAGAATAGCAATTATAAGAGCATTGTTAGGTCCATTTGGTTTTTCTTTTCCACCTATTTTCGCAAGTGCTTTTGTTGATGCAGGTATGATTGGAAATGATCCTATGAAGTGGGAGATCGTTTACTTTGATAGTAGAGAAAACGTTTTCAAATTTAAGGATCTCAAGGTTGGTATTGGACTTGGAGTAAGCATATTATTAGGTACTGGGTTTAAAATAAAGTTTGATTTTGCTTCT
>JBKBIJ010000088.1:0-8340 GCA_046299455.1 Brevinematia bacterium
TTACCATTACAGATTGTTTAGGAGAGTGCTATTAGAAGGATGTATTGAAAATATAATTTCTAGGTTTATTTATTCTACCTATTTCTACCAAAAGTTGTTAGGATAACTTTTTGTGGTGTTTGTGTTCATAGTTTCTAGAGAAAGGTAATTTATAGGGGTAAGTGGGTTTTTTAAAGAGTTATCGAATTTTTTGGAGATGTTTTTTAGATCTTTAGACGGAGAAATATTTTGGAGACAGCATCTCATGTTAATTGACTTGTAATTTATGCTTTATTTATAATAGTTCAAAACTATAAGGAGGATTATATGGATAATGTTTTTGATAAGGTTAAGGATCTTATTGTTGATCAGCTAGGTGTCGATGCTTCTAAGGTTACTCCAGAGGCTTCTTTCATTGAAGACCTTGGTGCTGATTCTATTGATATTGTTGAGCTTATAATGGCTCTAGAGGAGGAATTTGGGATAACTATTTCTGATGAGGATGCTCAAAATATTAGGACTGTTGGTGATGCAGTTAAATATATAGAATCTAATGTAAAGTAGTATATTTTTCTGTGGGGCTTGTGCCCCTATTCTTGTTGTATGACGCCTGAAGGATTAGTTGAGTCTGTTTTGTTTTTGAGCGGTAAAAAAGTAAACAAACGTTTTCTTGATAGTTTAATCAAGAAGCATTTTGGTATTGGCGATATTGATGTATTAATTGATGTTTTGAATGAAAGGTATAAGTCTTATGGTTCTGGTTTAGAAATCATTTCTACTCAGGATTATGTTGAAATGGTTACTTCAAGGGATTATTACGACATTATAAAGACCTTGTTTCCATCTCCGGATGATGATTCTGAGCTCACTGATTCTCTACTTGAAACTTTGACAATAATAGCATATAAGCAACCTATAGAAAAAACTGAGGTTGATAAAATAAGAGGAGTTTCTTCAGGTAGAGCTATATCTATACTTTTGGAGAAAGGTTTTGTAAAACCTGTTAATAATTCTAACATTTCAGATAGGATAAGCTATGTTACTACCGATAAGTTTTTAGATTATTTTGGTATTAGAAGCATTTCTGAATTGCCAAATATTGACGAATTAAAGTCTTCCTTACTGAAGTAATCTTTTGAACTCAAGAATTTTTTTTGCTATTCCTTCTTGGTCCATTCCATAGTCTCTTAGTAGTTCCTCGCGTGTTCCAAGACCAGGAAAAGTATCTGGTATTCCTATATTTTCAAACATGCCTCTAAATCCTTGTTTAAATAGTTCTATTCCTATCGTTTCGCCTATTCCACCGATCTTTACCCCATCTTCAACTGTAATTACAATCTTAGCTTTTGAGGATACATATTTTATCATCTCGATATCAAGTGGTTTTATGAAGACTAAATCTATTATTCCTACGTTTATACCTTGTTTTGATAGTATTTCCCTTGCTTTTATTGCATATTTTAGCATATGCCCTATTGATATTATGAATGTTTCATCTGAATCAAATATTATTCTACTTTTACCTATGCTAAGTTCTGTTTTGTTATGTAGTAGTGAATCTGGGTTAATTTTATCTTTTGGATATCTTATAGCTACTGGTTTATCTATATTTATTGAGAATTCTAACATTCTTTCTAAGTCTTTTCCAGTTGAAGGTGCCATTATTATGAAATTTGGTAGCTGTTTTAAAAATGATATATCGAATATACCTTGGTGAGTTTCTCCATCGTTACCTACTATTCCAGCTCTATCTATTGCAAATATTACTCTCTTACCGAATATAGCAATATCGTGTATTACCTGATCGTATGCTCTCTGCAAGAATGTTGAGTATATTGCGTAAACGGGAATAACATTTGAAATGCTTAATCCTAGTGAAAATGTACATCCGTGTTGTTCTGCTATTGCAACATCGTAAAATCTATTGGGAAACCTTTTTGAAAACTCAACGAGTCCTGATCCTTCCTTCATTGCTGGTGTTACACAAACCAAGTTTTTAAATCTTTCACCTAGCTCAACTATCTTGCTTGAGAAAACATCAGAGTAAGTAACTTGCTTTTTTTCAGTTTCATCAATTATCCCTATCTTAGGATCAAATGGCGGTACAGAGTGGTATTTTACAGGATCTTCTTCAGATGGTTTATATCCTTTTCCTTTTTTTGTTACAATGTGTGCTATTACAGGTTTTTCTGACTCTTCCTTAAGGTATTTGAATAGTTTAATAAGTTCTATGACATTATGTCCATCAAATGGTCCAAGATACCTAACTCCTAGTTCATCAAAAAAGCTACTTCTGGGCAAGAACAAAAGTTTTGTTGACTCAGCTATTCTGTTTATTATGGTGTTAAAGAAAGTTTTTTTTGAAAGTTGTTTTTTTATTAAGTATGATGTTCTTGACATTATAAGTTTATTGAAAAGGTGAGTTATAGCTCCCACGTTTGGTGAGATACTCATTCCATTATCGTTTAGTATTATTATTAGTTTGCTTCTGTAGAATCCTATATTATTTATTGCTTCATATGCTATTCCCGCTGTTATTGCACCATCACCTATAACTGCTACTATGTTTTGGTCTTCTTTTCCTAGGATTTTGTTTCCTTCGTATATTCCTTGGGATATCGAGAGAGAGGTGCTGCTATGTCCTGCATGAACTATATCATATTCACTTTCTTGAGGTTTTAGGTAACCATATAGACCCCTGTACTTTCTGAGTTCGCCAAACCTATTTTTCCTACCAGTCAATATCTTGTGCACATATGCCTGGTGTCCTACGTCCCATATTATTTTATCCTTGGGCATTTCGA
The DNA here is from genome assembly GCA_046299455.1 of Brevinematia bacterium. Taxonomy (GTDB): domain Bacteria; phylum Spirochaetota; class Brevinematia; order DTOW01; family DTOW01; genus SKYB106. The sequence continues at coordinate 2,784 of JBKBIJ010000088.1, forward strand.
AAACGTAGTGTAAAGCTACAGAAAGTTCAACAACACCTAAACTTGGTGAAAAGTGCCCTCCAGTTTTTGACACATTGTATATCAAGAATTCTCTTATTTCCTCACATAGTTTAGGTAGTTCATGGATCTCTAGCTTCTTTAAGTCTGAAGGATAGTCTATGTTATCTAATAGCATTTTTCTCTCCTTTTGCTTTTACATTTTCTTTTTAGAAGTTCTTGAAGATTTGGATTTTCTCTTTTTTGTTTCTTCTATCTCCTTTTTGAAGCGTTCCTTTATTGCTTTTGGTAAGCCGTAGTTACTGTCTATTTCAAATAATACTTTGTTTGTTGATGATATAGGTATGTTTATTATAGTTTCGTTGCCTATGTTTGTCTGGTTCATTTCGATTTTTGCATCGATTAGGTTTGATATAGAGTTTGTTAGTAAAATGTTTGTTGTTTTCTTTAGTTTTACAAACCATATGTCTCTTAACGTTTTGTCATTGTATGATGTACCTGTTAGGTAAATTAAATTGTTATTACCAATTATGTTGTATGGTGTTTCGTCGTAGTTGAATGAAAAAAATTCTTCCCATAGCATGTTTAGATTTGTATCTGCTTCGAATATGAATATATTATTTGGAGAATAAGGATCAAATATTGTACCTGTTGCAATTATAGTTGAGCCTAGTTTGAATAGAGAAGATATGCTACCATTTATATATTTCTTTACACTTTCTATATTCCCTTCTAAGTTTATCTTTATAAGTGAAAAATGCCTTGCCAAAGTTGATATTAGTATACTATCGTCCATTTGAATTAGGTAAGATGGTGATTCGGCAAATTTTGTACCTATAATTTTAAACCATTTTACATTATCATTATTGTCGAATGATAAAATGAATATGTCAGTCTCTCCAAAACCATATGATTTTGATTCTCCTACAATCCAGTAATCACCGTTTGTAAGTTCTAGTATGTACATTGGTGTCTCTCTATTAGAACCTGTAAATATAGTTATATTTGTTATATCTCCTTCTCTTGTTATTCTAAACGTGGCTAATGATAATGCATTTGTGTTTATATTTTTAGTTGAGAATGCTACTACTATATCTCCATTTGATAGCTTTTTGATGATAGGTGAAGTATTTGCTTCTTTGCTTCTTAGTATAATATCCCATTCGACGATAAAATTTGATAGTTTTATAATCCACAATTCTGAATTTTTCTCTTTTGTTATTTCACCTGCTATGTATATGTTTTCTTGGTGAATATCAAAGCTATTTCCTGATTCACTTAGGTTTTTTTTGCCTAAAAGAATTTCTTTTGTTATTGTACCATCTATGTCTGTTGAAAATAACCAAATATCTTCCAAATTTCCGTTTACTTTTGTGGCTAAGAAATAGAATCTGTTGTTATCAAACTTAACTGATGATAAGTTTTCGTTGCCAATATTTCCGTATATTCTGTATGATTGTAATTCGAGAATATCGATTTTGTTAGTTACTAAGCTTTCATCGGCTTTTTTGAACCTTTGAAAAATTTCTTTTTCTACAAATTTCTTGAATTTTTTATCGTTGTAGTATAGGTTAAAGAGTATAAAAGCTATTGTTTGGATTAGGAGTAGTATTGATAATACTATAATGTAGATTTTAGTTTTATTCATTTTTTGATTATTTTTTATCAAGAATTTGAATTATTACAAGTTGTGTTTAAGACTGTGTTAAAAAGTAATAAAATGTTTTTGCTTTTTCATGATTGGTAAGACTTTTGGTTTTTTGTTACCTAAGGCCTATCTAAAGAAAAAATGTAAGAATATTTTTACCAGAGTCTTTACTTATTCGGATAAGCTGTTTTGTGATATTTCTTTTCCGTAGCTTCTGAAGAAGATGTTCTCTTGGATTGATACTATTTCTAACACGCATATTCATTCTCCCCAAAGAGGAATTAAGTTGTAGATTGATATATCAAAGAAGCAATATCCTGTTATTTATAAGTTCTAAAGGAGTTGATTTTTGGGAGTGATGAGTTTTATAAGCTTTAGGTGTCTCGGTAAATTTAGTATATCTATGTAAGGATTCTTTGGGTTAAATGGCCGGCAGGTTAACCCTAAAGGATTTTAGGATGGTAATTTAGGTTATATATTGTAAGTAAATATTTATATAGTTACCGAATTCCTTAGATATGTTTTTAGGCACAAAGTAATATTTTTTTAACATCCTCAGTTGTGTTTTATTAGATTTTTGTTTAGTTTCAAAGTTAAAATTATGTAGAGGTGAAGATGAAATTAGAGGATTTTATTTCTTTATTGGAGGTTCCCTCTAGAGTTAGGGATCTTCTTTTTAGTGCTAAGGGTGTGCGGATTGCTTTTACTGTTAATGATTTGTATAGTCTTACTGTTGATGGAATGAAAGGTGGGGTTAAGAAAGTAAGTTATGAAGTTGAGGGTAAAGGTATTGTTGAGGAGGCTGAAGTTATTAAGGTTAAGAATGGGATAGCTGTAAATTACATGGACCCTTACATGAGAAGAAGAGATCCTGATAGTATGTTGATAGGTGATGATTTGCCTACAGATAAGCCTAGGTTTGTTGAAGTAATAGGATATGATTTTGCTTTGCTTAGGGAAAAGACTTTTGAGTGGTTGAAAGAACAGCATTTGGCTGTGTTTGTGTTTGGTGTAGGACAACTGGATTTAGGAATATATGGTTTGGCAATAATACCCGATAATGCAGGATTTTTTGGTTTTGCGCTTGGCACTCTACAGAGAATAGAAGATGTTAGGAAATTTGATGATAAGGTAAAAATAAGGATAATTTTATATGTTGCTCCACCGTTTAGGCATACTGTTTTTGGTGGTAAACAAAGAGTTGTTCATTTTAGAGAAAAAGATTTACATGAAATATTTAGCTATAACCTTTATCCAGGTCCTAGCGCTAAGAAAGGAGTTTATTCTGCGTTATTAGATATAGGTGAAAGGGAAGGCTGGATTACTTTGCATGCTTCAAGTGTTTTGGTTTTGACGCCTTACGGTAATAGAGTTTGTTTTTTACATGAAGGTCCTAGTGGGAGTGGTAAAAGTGAGATGAACGAAAACATCCATAGAGATGAAGATGGTATGATACCTTTTGCGCAAAACATTATAACCGGTGAAAGAATAAAGTTATCACTGCCGATTTCTTGTAGGTTGAAACCTATTTCAGACGATATAACAATATGTCACCCAAAAATACAAAATAACGATGGTGGTTTAGTTATTGTTGATGGTGAAAATGGGTGGTTTATAAGGGTTGATCACATAAAGAAGTATGGTACTGATCCAGGTATAGAAAAACTTTCTATCTATCCTTCCCGTCCTCTACTTTTTCTTAACATAGACGCAAAACCTTATTCTACGGCGTTGTTGTGGGAACATATTGAGGATGAACCTGGTAGACCTTGCCCGAATCCGAGATTTGTTGTGGATAGGAGCTTAATAATTGATATTCTGACGAGACCTAGCTATGTCCATGTTAGAAGTTTTGGTATAAGGACTCCCCCTTGCACTAAGTCAAAACCTACGTACGGTATAATTGGTGTTTTTCACATCATTCCACCAGCGGTAGCATGGATATGGAGGCTTGTTTCTCCTAGAGGTTATGATAATCCTAGCATATTTGGTCAAATGAAAGTTATTGAATCTGAAGGTGTTGGGTCTTACTGGCCGTTTGCTACAGGAAGACGTGTTGTGCACGCTAATTTGCTACTAAAACAGATAATTAATTCACCAAAAGTTAAATATATAATTACACCTAACCAATATATAGGTGCTTGGAAAGTTGGTTTCTTTGCGGAATGGGTTACCAGAGAATATCTAGCTAGAAGAGGTGGTGTTAGATTCTCTAAGGAAGAATTGGTAAAGTCAAGAGGACCACTGCTAGGGTATTCTCTTAAGGAATTTATTTTCGAAGGGCAGGAGATAGATACAGGTTTCTTGAGGGTTGAACTTCAACCTGAAGTTGGAGAAGAGGCATTTGACGAAGGATATAATCAACTGGTTTCTTTCTTTGTAAAAGAAACCCAAGTTTTCTACAAAGACCCAGATTTAGATCAGATTGGTAAAAGAATTCTCTCATGTCTCTACGATGGTGGTTCTATCGAAGACTTCGAGAGTATCCTAAATATCGAAAGCTTCATAGATTTGGATAAAACAGGATAGTTGCACTATGTTGAACTATTGGTGCAAAAATTTGTGCAATTAATGCATAAATTTGTTACCAATATATTTTGGTTTTTTTGTTTCTCATTTTCTATTGGAAAATATATTTTTACGTTTATATTTGAGTTGGCATTTTTTTTGCAAAAATACCTATAGGAGGTTTATATGAGTAGAGTTGTGAAGGTGTTTCTGGTTGGAGTGGTGGCGCTACTTGTGTTTGTTGGTGTAGGTAGCGCTGCTGATTTGTTTGTGTATGTATACACAAACAGTAATCTGGCAAGTTGGTCTTCTATACAACTTTATTACTGGTTTCCAGGGACCAGTACAAGTGGTTATGTTACCAAGTTATCTAATTACCAGAGATGGTATGTATTTAAGATAACTGGTATATCGAATTTGACTAATAGGATTGGATTGAAGCTTAGAAGTGACGTAAACTGGACAAAGCAAGAGCCTATAAAGAGTGGATATGATAGAATTGTAAAACTTCCTTCTAATTATGCTTATTCAAATGTTGCTCATATTTATGTACATTCGCCTGTGAACTGGTGGGAAAGTTATGCTTGGTGGTTACCAAGTGAAACATCTCTATATGCTAATCCTTCATCTTCCACTGCAACCAATTATTTTGGTTCTCATTACTATGGTGGTACCTATTATACAACTTATTTCTGCTTCTATGCACCGAATGCAAGGAAAGTTTATGTTGCTGGTACTTTCAATTCTTGGAATGCAACCAGTATTCCAATGAAATTATCTCTTGATAGGTCTGTTTGGTGGGTTTCTGTGAATAATACCTCTCCGGGGCAAGAGTATAAGTTTGTTGTTGAGAAGCATGATGGTACTCTTGTTTGGGTGCCTGATCCAGCTGCTAGAAAACAGAAGCACTCAACTGGTAATTCTGTTATACTTTCCCAATCTTTTACTTGGAATACCTGGACTAGACCTACACATGATTACTACAATATTTATCAAATTCATATAAGAACTTTCTATACAAATGGTTCTGATTATAATGGATGGGGTACTTTTAATACTGCTATAAATAGGTTTAATTACATTACTAATCTAGGGATGACAGCTATTGAGCCTTTACCGATACAGGAGTTTGCTGGTGATATTTCTTGGGGATATAACTATGTTTTCCATTATGCGCCTGAGACTTCTTATGCTGGTGGTGGTGCAACAGCTGCTCTAACTAATATTGTTAATCTAAAGAAATTTGTTAATGAAGCACATAAAAGAGGGTTAGCTGTTATATTGGATTTGGTATTTAACCATCAAGGTGCTAGTGATGATCCTATAGCTATGTTTGATCCAGCATCAGATTGGAATAATCCACAGACATATTGGTATTCGGGGTCAACACCATGGGGCCCAAGA
>JBKBIJ010000089.1:0-8259 GCA_046299455.1 Brevinematia bacterium
ACCTACAACGCATTTTGCTATAGCTTTTCCTATAATTTTGTTGGTTGTTGAGATCTTTTATCTTATTACTAAGAGAAAGCCTGATATGCTAGAGTTTATTATTATTGTTTTTGCAACAGGTGGTGTTATTCTAGCTACCATTAGTGGATTGTATATATACAATAATATGCAAGAACCAGAGATAAAGGAAGCTTATGAACTTTATGAATTACATGAACTTCTGGGAATATTGTTGGGGATTATTTTTGTTTTGATATTAGGACTAAGAGTTTTTTATCAATTTCTTAAAGATGAAAAAGTTAAAAACATAACAAGGTGGGCATACATTCTGGCTATTCTGGTGTCTTGTTTGTTGTTATTGTACCAAGGTTGGCTTGGTGGGGTTATGGTTTATGAGTATGGTATAGGTGTAATATATCAGTATAATATGTAATTTTAGCTTCAAAATAAAATTCTCACTATAATTACTTTGAGAGACAGTTTTTGGTAATTTTGGTTAAGGTTTTGGATAATTTGGTAGTTTTTTAGGTATTTCAAAATAAATACTAACTTTTAGTGTAGTATTATTTAACTCTATTAATATGATGGTGGTTTTAAATTTTGTAATTTTTTAATAAGCGAATAGAAGTACAGTTTTTCCTCTACCTCCGAAAGATCTTTCCAAATTTATTTAAATTCCTTATGAGGAATACAAGGAGAAGAAATCTAAAAGAAAGTTAGATTTTTAACACACTCTCGTTAAGAAGTTGTGAGTTTAGTGAATTGTTATGGATAATTTAAAAAAATATTGAAAGGTGAGATAGATGTTTTTAAAATTAGTTTTGGAGATAGGGAGGGGATTTTTTAATTGAATATACTTTCTGGTCGTTTTTCTCTGGACATAGCTGTTGCTGTTGCATCTGTTTTCGCTGTTGTTATGATGGTTATTCCTCTTCCATCATTTTTGCTAGATGCTCTTATTGTACTTAACATAACTATTACAATGGGTATATTTCTTACCACTTTTTATGTTAGGAAACCTGCGGATTTTTATGTTTTTCCTTCTATTCTTTTGATAGTTACGATTTTTAGGATTGGTTTGAATATTTCAACTACTAGAGCTATTCTTTCGAAGGGGGCTGGGTTAGATGTTGAAATAATAAAGGCTTTTGGTAATTTTGTTGTTGGTAGTAATGTTGTTGTTGGTTTAGTGATATTTATAATTTTGGTTATAGTACAGCTTATAGTTATTACAAGGGGTGCTACAAGGGTTTCTGAGGTTGCAGCAAGGTTTACCTTGGATGCTTTGCCTGGAAAACAGTTGAGTATAAATGAAGATTTGAATGCTGGTATTATTAACGAGGAGGAAGCTAGGAAAAGAAGACAAGAGCTTAGGATGGAAGCTGATTTTTATGGTGCTATGGATGGTGCTTCGAGGTTTGTCCAAGGTGATGCCATCGTATCTATAATAATAGTGTTTGTGAACATAATAGGAGGGTTGATTGTTGGTGTAGCTTTGAGGGGTGAGGATTTTAACGCTGCTATTAGAAACTATATTCTTTTTTCTGTTGGTGATGGTATATCTACTCAGATACCTGCCCTGCTAATGTCGACCGCTACAGGTATTATAGTGACAAGATCAGCTGCTGGTGAAGATTTTGGCAAAGATGTCATTAAACAGCTAACAATTCAGCCTAAGATAATGTATATAGTTGGTGGATTTCTGGGTATTATTGGGCTTTTACCAGGGTTTCCTACCTTGCAGATGTTTGTTATTGGTGGGTTATTGGTTTGGCTTGGTGTGACAATGGAAAATAAAATGAGAATGCAGGAAGAAAAGGAGAAAGCTGAGAAAGAACGTGAAAAGAAAGAAAAACAAGTTGAGACGATAGAAGAAGTTTTGTCAGTTGAACCTATGGAGATAGAAATAGGATATAACCTCATTCCGCTTGTTGATAAGGAGCAAGGTGGAGATCTCGTTGATAGAATAAAACTTATAAGAAGAAGGATAGGACAAGATTTGGGAGTCCTTATCCCGCCTATTAGAATAAAGGATAATGTTTCTTTGGATCCTAACGAGTACATCGTAAAGATAAAAGGTGTTGAGGTTGGTAGATACAAAGTTTATCCAGATAGGGTTATGGTTATAAATCCTCGAGAAGGTTTTAATGTTCAAGGGATAGATGTTAGAGAACCAGCTTTTGGTCTTCCTGCTAGGTGGATAACTTTAGATAATAAGAAGCAAGCTGAGGCGTTTGGGCTTGACGTGTTTGATGCTGTCTCGGTTGTTGCAACACATATAACTGAAATTGTCAAAGAGCATGCTAGTGATTTCTTGGGTAGACAAGAAGTAAAGTCTATTTTGGATACTTTGAAAAGTTCGTTTCCTGCTGTTGTTGATTCGCTTGAGCCTAATAAAAACTTAAGCATAATTCAGAAAGTTTTGCAAAACCTTCTCAGAGAAGGGATCTCTATAAGGAATATAATTCCAATACTTGAAGCTATAGCAGATTCGCTAGAGTATACCAGAAATCCAGAAGTTATAGTCGAAAATGTTAGACAATCTATTGCTAAACAAATACTCAAAAAGTATGCAGATGCTAGTAATATTATCACCGTTATAACGCTTGATCCTGAGTTAGAGGATACGTTAGCTAGTTATATAAGAGAAACTGATACTGGATTTATTTACTCTATACCACCTAACCTCTTGAGAGATTTCTTGAATGTACTATCAGATAAAGTTAAAAATATGATTGAGAGGGGTCTTACACCTGTGGTTTTATGTTCTGCTAGAATAAGGAGAATGGTTAAAGAAGTTACCCTAAGAATGTATAAAAACCTAGTTGTTATCTCGTATAACGAAGTTGTTTTGCCTTTTGGTGTTGAACAGTTTGATTTCGTGTCTTTAGAATTAAACAAGGTGGAGGCTTAGGGTGAATTACTTTAGTATAGAAATTGAAAATATTCAGGAACTCAGATCGAAATTGTATGAAGAGATAAGGAGGAGGAATATTTCACCTGATAGAGTAGTAATACTTACTAAGAAACCTATTAAGAAAAAGGGTTTTTTGGGAATTGGTGGTAAGATAGTGTATCAAGTTTGGTTTCAGGTCCTTGATCAAAGCGATAGAAACAACACAGGAGTAGTTGATCAGCAGAAAAGTCAAAATACGTCTTCTTTGAATGTAGCTGAATTGCCTTTGTATAAAGAGATTGAGACGCTTAAGAAAATGATACAAGAGGTAATGATTGAAAATAAAAAGATTAAGGAGATAACTTCTTCTTATCTTAAAGCTAAAGAATCAAATTTTGAAATGATCAAGAAACAAATGATGGATAGAGATTTCCCTCTAGGATTTATTGAGAAGGTTATAACAAGAGTGGATGATGAGCTTACGGAAGAGGAAAAACAAAATTTTTATGTTGTATACGATAAAGTTAAGTCTATTATTGCATCTGATATAAAAGTTACTTCCACAGAACTTATTATTAACAGAAAACCTAAAATTGTTATACTTGTTGGGCCTACGGGTGTTGGTAAAACCACTACTATAGTGAAGTTGGCTCTATTGTGGGGTGCTACTAAAGGTAGAAAATTCGTTTTTTTCTCACTCGATAAGTATAGAGCAGGTGCTTCGTTTCAGTTAAAATCATTTGCAGAAATATTCAGAGTTGCTATGAAATCTATAAGAAATGAAGAAGAGCTTAAAGAATCTCTCGAGCTTTTTTCAGATAACGATATCATATTCATCGACACTGCAGGTACGAGTCAAAAAGATAGTTTAACCATAAATGACCTTAAGGAGCATATAAAGGTTGTTAAGAAGTATGATCTTTGGATATCTTTGGTTATGAGTGCTGTGACAAAGTATAAGGATATGTTGGATATAATTAATAGATATTCAGTAATTGGGTATAATAATATAATTCTTTCCAAGATTGATGAAACTAATACGTTAGGTTCGTCTATAGCCGCGCTTTGTGAGACCCAAGTACCGCTATCGTTTGTCACTAACGGACAAAGAGTTGAAGCGGATATCACTAGTTTTAGACCTATGGATCTTGTTTATATGGCTTTAGATGAGAGGAGGGATGTATGATTATGGAAGAGCAGCTTAGAGGATTACAAAAAGCTCTAGGTAACTTGGAAACTATTGATAAACCTAAAATAATTTCTGTTGCAAGTGGTAAAGGCGGTGTAGGTAAAACCAATATTGCTATAAACCTAGGCATATTGTTTTCGAAAATGGGTAAGAAAGTATTGGTTTTGGATGGTGATTTGGGCTTGGGTAATGTAAACGTTGTTTTAGGTATCATACCTAAGTATAACTTGTATCACGTTATGAAAGGAGGTATATCTCTTAAAGAAGCTATAGTCAGAATTGAAGATATAGGGATGGATATTATTGCTGCTGGATCTGGGTTTACTCAACTTGCTGAACTCGATGAAGTTGAAAGAAGAAAATTCCTAGAAGAGATAAAAAGTTTATCAAACTATGATATAATCATAATAGACACTTCTGCAGGTATAGGTAGGAATGTAATATCTTTTATTTTGGCTTCGCACGAAACAATAATTATTACTACTCCTGAACCTACCGCTATTACCGATGCTTACGGTATTATAAAAGCAATATCAACTGAGTCTCTAAAGCTTTCATCTAACATAAAACTTATCGTTAATAGAGTTAAGAATCCTTCCGAAGGTATAAAAATTGCAGATAGGATATCTACTGTTGCTGGACAATTTTTGGGAGTAAAGGTTGAAAGTATAGGGTTTATACCAGAAGATCCTTCTGTTGAGTTTGCTGTTAGAAAACAGCAACCTTTTGTTATATCTTTCCCAAATTCTCAGGTTACTTTACACCTAAAACATGTTGCTCAAAGGTTAGAAAATATGAAAGTCAAAGATGAAGATAGAGGATTAGTAAGATTTTTCAAAGTATTCTTCGGCGGATAGACTAGTTGCTATGTTTTCTAACTTTGAGAGGTTATCAACTATTATATGCGATAAATCCAGCAAATCTCGAAACATCTTTCTTGTTTCTTTTGGATTTTTGGCTTTTGTTTCAACTATAGTTTTACCTAATGCGTGGAGTTTTTCGTGTGGCTTTTCTATGGACTTGAATTCAGGAATATCACTAAAGTCTCTAGCAAGGTCTGAGTAATACCATTTACCTAATCTACACTTTGTGTGATCGAATATGACATCTTCATCTATCGTAGCTTTGTTGTCTATGAAGGCTTTTAATCTAGATACCCAGAGTACATGATCAGCTATCGATAACGATAAGATCATTTTAGCATTTTTAATTTTTATCTTTTTGGATAGTTCATTTCTTAAATCATCTATGAATTCTGTTGATTCTGAAAGTTGGTTCTTTATTTTGTTAGTTACTTCATTGAGTATTTTACCTATAGATTCTTCGAGAATTTTAGATTTCTCAGTGTGATTGTAGATTCTGTAAGAGATATTATTGATATTTGATGATATTACTTCTGTTTGATCTATAATAATTCTAAATGTTTGTGAGGTGTTATTGGAGATTGATTCTATTTCCTTGGATGTAGTCCCTATTTTTTTGCTATCTTCTAGTAAAGTTTCTAACGATATTGTCATCATGTTTGATTTGCCTTTTAGTGTTTGAAGTTTTCCTAAGGTTGTTTTTGAAAATTTTGTTATACTTTCTGATAGTTTTCTTATTTCGTCCGCTATTACTGAGAATCCTTTTTCGGTCTTTTCTGTTTTATAAGCCTCTATAGATGTATTCATTGCCAGTATTAGTGTTTGCTCTGATATGTCTGATATCGATTTTGTGTTATTTATCATATCGCTTATTTCGTTGTAGATTTCAATGTTTAATTTTATTATTTCATCGAATTTTGAGCTAAATTTTTCTGATGCTGTTTCCAAGATTTTTGATATTTCAAGGAATTTATCTAGGTTTTTATACGAGTTTATAAGAGTGTTTACAAATTCGTTGAGTTTTTCCGACAATGAAACAAACGATTTAGAGAGTGAATCGATACTTTTATTACTTTCTACTAAACTTTCATTTACTTTTTCGATCTCATACTCTAGGGAAAATATTTCTTCTTGAGAGTAGTATATGTTTTTAGATAGATTTTTGATAACGGTAAAAAAGGTGTTGTATAGAGTGTTTATTTTGTTGCTTGTTCTAGATATTAGGTTTTTTATTTCTTGAATATCGGTATTAGGTATAGCGATTTCTCCTGTTTCCAGCAATTTTACGTAGTCTCTTAGGGTATTGTTTTCAGATCTTACATTTTCTAGTTCTTTTTGTAATTCATTAATATTTTTTACTGTTTCTTCAATTTCTTTAAATATATTGTGCAGGATTATAGGTGATTTTTTGGGTAGTTCTTTTTCTTTTAGCGATTCAGATAGTGCTTTTGTATCTTCTTCGATGTTTTTGAGGTATATCTTTGAGTATGTTAGTACTCCTATAGATAATAGAAGTGAAATTGTTAATAATGTATTAAGTAATATTTCTGTGGTTTCCTTTTTGAAGATGTTTATGTTTAGAGCTAGTGTAGTTGCTAGTATTGATGAAGCTAAGAGAAGCACTATCAGTATTATTATTAAGAAGAGGTTGTATTTTTTCATTTTTCACTCCAATATTTAACTTGTAAATTAATTGTTGGTTTAGTGTCAAATTTACTTGTATTTTTGGTTTTTTTGTGTTTATCCTTATGGTGATGGTTTTTTTCAAAGTGGTTTTTACATTGTTAGTTTTTGTTATTGTTGTTCCTTTTACTGTCATTTTGGGGGTATCTGGTATTGTTTTAAGCATGTTTTCAAAAAATTTAGCACATTACTGTGAGAAGATATACTTTAACATAATACTTTTCTTGACTTTTACTAGAGTTAGAGTTACTGGTATTGAGAATATAGAGAAGGGTAAAAATTATCTAGTTATATCTAATCATCAGAGTGCTTTTGATATAATAGTTCTTTCTGCCAAATTACCTTTACAGATTAGGTGGGTATCGAAAGAGTCGGTTTTTAAGATACCTATTATTGGTCAGTTTATGGATGCTATGGGGTATATTCACCTTCCTAGAGAAAATCCAAAAAAGTCTGTTGAGATAATGAAGAAGTATGCAGTTAGCGTAAATGGATCTCCTACGATGTTTCCTGAAGGTACAAGGTCTAGTGATGGGAAGTTACAGAGGTTTAAGAGAGGATTTATACTTGTTGCTCGGAGTACAGGTTTGGATTTGCTACCAATTGTATTGAAAGGAACGATTAGAATTATGAAGAAAGGAAGTTTGATAGTTAATCCTTTTGTCCAAGTTGAAGTTATAGTTTTACCGCCGATTGATAATACTAAAGTTGTTAACAATGAGGATATAGTGGATGAAATTATGGAGCTATATAAGAAATATCTTGATGTTTAGTTTTGTTTGTTATACTTATTTTCATTCCGTTTGAGAGTATATTTGAATAAGAGTAATCTCTTTCTAGGAAAGAGATAGGGTCTACGTATATGTTGTTTATAGAGATACCGAAGTGTAGATGTGGTCCTGTAGACATTCCAGTTGAACCAACTAAACCTATAATATCATTTGTGCTAACTCGTTGTCCTTTCTCAACAAAAGTTTTACTTAGGTGCATGTATACAGAAAATATACCATACCCATGGTATATTGTTATATATTTGCCTGCTTTTTTATCTTTGGAGACGGATGTTACTATTCCTTCCCATGTGGGATATATCTTGGCACCTATTTCTCTTAGAATGTCTATTCCTAGATGGATTCTTCCGTAGAGTATTCCACCTCTCGATCTGTTTACTCCGTATCCATCCCTAATTTCACCTTCGATTGGTTTTAGAAATACCTGTATGTTGGATTCATACTCTTCAACAGGTTTGTATTTGTTAGTTTTAAATCTAAAATCGTTTCTTACTTCGATTTCTTTTATTTCTTTAGGTTTTCTTTTTGCGTATTTTATTGGATCTATGTTTACTTCGAATGGTATCTCTATTTCTTCTAATTCTGAAGTGATTCTATTCGATAGAGTTATTATTATACTGAAATTTGTTACTATTGTATGTGGTATTCCTACGAGAGAGTATATTATGTTGTTTTTTACGTTATATATAGGGTATTCGATTTGATTATCAATTGATATTTTAACAATGGTATTTATATTATCTTCTTCAAATACTATTCCTATAGTTTCTCCTTTTTTATCGATGTAGTTTGTTGGAAATAGGTATACATAATTCCCGTGGAGGTTTATTTGTATTA
>JBKBIJ010000090.1:0-8142 GCA_046299455.1 Brevinematia bacterium
ACCGTAATAGATAGAGGACAAAATTACCAAATAAAGAGAATAGTGGTTAATCCAGGAGAAAGTTTAAGTTTGCAGCTTCATTATCATAGAAGTGAACATTGGGTAGTTATCAAAGGTACTGCTAAAGTTACTGTAGGTGATAATACTATTTTTCTCAAAGAAAATGAGAGCACATTTATCCCTAAAACTGTTAAACATAGATTAGAAAATCCAGGTAAGATACCTCTGGAGATAATTGAAATACAAATTGGAGATTATATTAGTGAGGATGATATAGTTAGATTTTCAGATGTATACGGAAGAATTGAGTAGTCATAATGGAGTGGAAACGTAGATTCTATCATAAGTTCCGTGAGTGTATACTTTAAGGAGTAATAGGAAGGTTATAATTAAAAGGGAGCGGATAGCTCCCATTTGAAATTTCTATACTTTGCATATAAGTAGGAGTTAAAAGTTTAATGGAAAATTTAGTATTTTTTTACCATTCAAAAACAAAAATAATATATCCGTTAACTTTTTCTTCTGGGATTGGGTATCCTTCAACGTATTCATTACCAACTAAGCTTCTCTTCCATTCAATTCCCATCTCAACCCACTTTGTAGGTCTAACCCAGTGACTTATGGATAACGTTAAAATGTCGTCGATAGGTCTATTACCGATAATGTTGAAATTTATATCGTAAACGTATTCAAATCTATTCCATTGATAGTTTAGATATGCTCCAAATCCAAAATATCCTCTATCGTATACTAAATCGATGTACAAAGAGTTCATAGGTCTATAATTTAAGAATACTATTTTCTCCCAACCTATTTTGTCGCTTGCATTAGCATTTATAGATTCGTTGTATGTGTATGCAATTAGAGATTTCAACAAGTTTTTATAGTTGAAGTTTAGTTGTACGTTTATACCTCTTGTGAAAACTTTACCAATATTTTCTGTTGAAAATGATGATGAATTCCATTCTATAAGGTTTGTAGTGTCTGAGTAATATGGTGTTATAGATAGGTAGAAAGTATATTTATCGTGTTTGTAGTCAATAAAAACACTTAAGTCGATGTTATTTACGTATTCTGTTTTGAGGTTTGTTAGAGGACTTACACCGTAACCATATGCTACTGGTCCGTATATATCATCAAAGTATGGTAATCTATAAGATCTTGAAAGACTACTTCTAATACCTACGAATTCGAAAGGTTTAAAAAGAAACCCAATTCTAGGAGAGTATTCAAATGTATTATACTCTATATAATCAAATCTACTGGATAAGGTTAATTGGAAAATAGATGATAGTAGATAATTGCCTTCAAGGTATAAACCTAATATATCTCTTTGGGCATTTGTTTTTGTTTCGTTTGTATTTGTTGATGGGAAAATTGATAAATTTGTGTTTATTACGTCATAGAAGTTGTGGGAATAGCTAAGTGATGCCCCTAGTAAAAACTCATTTTCGATATTAAGTTTTAACTTTTTTTTAGTGTTTAGTTCTGTGACAAATTTATCACCTTGTATTTTTGATCCTATAGATCCACCAAAAGAGCTTCTTAGTTTTTCTACTTCTCGGTTTCTTAGATTATCTGTGTAGTAGATATTTAAACCTATTTCGCTATCAGAAAGGGAGTACTTTGCTTTAATGTATTGTAGTAAAAACCTAATTTTTGATACTGCTTTTTCATAGTTGAGAGGATTTGATATTAAAACACTGTTAGGTTCGTTAACTTCAGGTAATGTTACCAGTAAACCAGTGTCAATATCCAATCCAAATATGTTGTGGATATATCTGCCTAGAAATGAATATTTTGTGTATTCAGCACCTTCTCTGGTGTAGTTTGTGGCTTCAAGTGAAGAATAATTTGTGTAAAGTGTTGAAATGTTATAACTAAAAGAATTTTCACTTCTGTTGTATCCTACCCCTAGATATATCTTACCTATTTCTGTAATAAGAGATAGATCACTCATAACGTAGTAAGTTTCAAGGGATGTTCCTATCGTTCTTATAACTCTTATAAAGTTAGTGTTTTCGTTACCTAAAAGGTTGAAGTTTACTATTCCACCGTGATTGCCACTACCATATCTTGTAGAAGTTGGACCGTAGTAAATTTCTAGAGAGTCGAAGAAAAGAGTATCGAAGATATTGACATCATACGAAGAATTAACCATAGTTGATACATTCAATTCGTTAATACTAATATCAACTTTATCACCTCTTGGGGTAAAGATTGTGGTGAATGATCCTTCTGAACCGTAGTATGTTGGAGTAGTTATGTCAGGTATGTTTTGGATATAATCGAGAATGTCTGATGATGTACCTTTTTTGTTGTATTTCCTTACATCGATAGTCGATATGGAAGTATCTTTGTACCATATTGATCCAAAAACTGTTTTTTCAAACACTAACGAACTAGATAATTTGGAAAGGCTTTTATCGTTTATTTGGTTAGTGATATTGTTGGTATCTGTTACCTCAGTAAAGCTTACCGAGGCAAAGTATACAATGATTAGTAATGGTAAAATAATCTTTAGGTTTTTCATAAACTCCTCCTGTAAAAAATTTCTTTTTCTATCCAAAATTTTTCACTTGACAGTATTTGTAGTTTTTTATTGTAAATTTGAGAGTAGAAAGATTGATTATGTGAGACAAATGTTACTATTTTACCTTCATTAGAGATTTCTTTTATAGCTTTTACGATTAGTTTTTGGTTGTAGATATCTAAGAATGCTTCTGGTTCATCTAGTAAGACTACTTTTGTATTTTGTATAAAAGTTCTACATAGAAGTACTAGCTTTTTTTGGCCGTCACTTAGAGTATTTAAAGGTTTAAAAAGTAGATTTTCGATTTCTAGTAAATTCACAAACTTCTTCATTCTTTTTTGATATGAGAACGAATAATTTAAGTTAGCCATTTCAATGAATTCTATTACCCTGATTGGAGAGGAGTAATTAGGTGATTGTTGTGCAAAAGAAACAAGAAAATATCTTAAGGAGTTTGGAGATAAGTGTATATCGTAGTTATTGATAAGGATTTTACCATGAATGGGTTTTATCAAACCAGCGATGGATTTTAGAATAGTTGTTTTCCCAATGCCGTTTCTACCTTCTATAAGTAGAATATCTCCAGAAACCAGGTCGAATGAAAGGTTCGATATAATGTGAGTTTTTCCATCATATGATAAGGTGATATTTTGTACTGAAAGTGCCATGTTTTTTACCTTCCTTTACGCAAGGAAGGTAAAGTCCTAATTTTACCCAGAAATGAGAGTACACAAAGATACTCATCTTTACCTATTTCTTAAGCCCGAGAAATAGGTAATCTTTCTGGGTAAAGCAGGTCTTCCGGCTTGTGGATCATCCTACTTGCGGCCTTCCCATTTTACCCAGCTTACACCAGGTAAAACAGTGGCTTTTCCGCTTTCGTCCCCACTTACGGCTACGGGTCTAGCGGGGGATTTTCACCCCTCTTCCCTTTTAACCTTAATTAAGGACTTTACCCTTGCTAAGGGTTATTTTATGAGAGATATAAAAATTTTTTCAAGTTGTATCAAATTGTTAAAGAAAGAAAAGTTATTTCCTGAATTTTGTACACTGATAATTAAGTCTTTTAAGAGGTTTTGGTGTATAGTTATGTAGAGTAGCTTTTCAAAAAAATTTTTGCTTCTTTTTAGGGTAAAGAATATATTTTTCGAATTATAAATTTTGCTTTTTCTAAGCTGTTGAGAGGGTTTTATCAGAATATCCTTACACTTTTTCTTTAATTAACAATTACTCAAACTGTTCCTTAATGATGTTTTAAAAGTATCACTTTTAAGCTTATCAAGCTAGGAACAAAAGATTTTCTTTTACATTCATACAAAAATCAATCTTATTAAAAAAGATCTACCATTTTAAAAATATCTTTCTTTAGAAATTACTGAACAGAAATAACATATAAGATTACCTTTCTGGATAAGTTTTGAGTAAGAATAGGTATTCTGAGTTTGTAGAAAACTCCTAGTGTAATTACACCAATAAGCTGAATTTCTTTAGGAATTTATAGTGCAAAAGTATACTACGTGAATTATCCAAAAAATTTGTGATGAGGAATAAATGGGAGAAAGAGACCTAGGAAATTGGATTTTTGATATAACTTCAAATTTATTTAGGGGTTATGAAAACAGATCTGAAAGTTATCTCTTCAAGTCTCAGGCTATACAACCATATCTAGAAGAAGTAGAGAACTAAACATACAATTACCAAAGAGAAGTCTAGGAAACATGAAACTTGTTGTAGATATTACAGGGTAAAAGTATATAGTTGAAGGGAATAGAAAGCATTGGAACATACAGGAAGAAAAAGGAAAGTGTTGTGTAGATGGACTTATGATACAAAAGAGGTTTATGAAAGTATAAAAGAGTATAGCAAGGACGTAGAGTAGTTATACCACCAATTGAGAATGCTTGTATATGTTATAGGAAGATTAAGGGAGGGTATATACATTTGAGGGATAAGAATTTGAAGAAGATACAGAAGATTGGTAGGGGAAGGTTGGAGGAAGTTTCTGGGTATTGGATTATGAAAGGGTTAAGAATGTGTTTTATAGGATAAATAGTCTATTTGGTATTTATGTTAATAATAGACTTGAGGGAATTAGAAGTATGGAGTTATTGGTCTAATGTAATGCACTTAGTATAATGGATATGTTAGGTAGGGCTAAAGAATTATGTAGTTAAGTGGCATGAAGTAGTATAGTGTTGTAGGCGGGGTTTGCATTGAAGAATATTTTTGTACATCAAAAGCCTATTCTGCTTATATTCTTTGTATAGTTGCTTATAAGGATGGTAATGATGTTGCGATTAAAGTTTCGGGATACTATTAAAGCTCTCAGCTAGTTCTTCTTCAGTTGGTTCGTGGTCTGGTAGTTTACCGTTAAGATAATCATCGTATGCTTTCAAGTCAAAGTATCCGTGTCCGGATAAGTTAAATAGTATAACTTTCTTTTGATTTTCTTTTTTTGCTTTAATTGCTTCATCTATTACTGCTTTAATTGCGTGATTAGTTTCAGGTGCTGGAATAATACCTTCTGTTTTTGAGAATATTACTCCTGCTTCAAATACTTCGTTTTGAGTATAAGCTACAGCTTCTATGAGTTTTAATTCGTATAATTTGCTAACGATAGGAGCCATTCCATGGTATCTTAATCCTCCTGCATGTATTGCTGGTGGCATGAAATCATGCCCAAGTGTATGCATCTTTATAAGTGGCGTTGTGCCTGCGGTGTCACCGAAATCATAAGCATATTTACCTCTGGTAACAGATGGGCATGATTTTGGTTCGACAGCTATTATTCTTAAATTTTTGCCGTTGATTTTGTCATATACAAATGGTAGTGCTATACCACCGAAGTTTGAACCTCCACCAATACATCCTATAACGATGTCTGGATATATTCCTTCTATCTCCAATTGTTTTTTTACTTCCAATCCTATTATGGTTTGATGTAATAATACGTGATTGAGCACGCTACCCAGCGAATAATTTGTTCTTTTTTCGTTTATAGCTTCCTCTATTGCTTCACTTATTGCTATACCTAAACTGCCCGGGTTATTTGGGTCTTTGTGGATAATTTTTCTACCGAATTCTGTTCTATTTGAAGGGCTTGGAAAAACTTTTCCTCCCCATGTTTCCATAAGTATTCTTCTGTAAGGTTTGTTTTCATAACTAGTTTTTACCATATAAACTACTATTTCTAAGCCAAATAGTTTACCTGCGAAAGATAGAGCACTACCCCATTGTCCTGCTCCTGTTTCGGTTGTTAATTTGGTTACACCTGAGATTTTATTGTAATATACTTGGGGTATAGCGGTGTTTGGTTTATGTGACCCAGGGGGAGATACAGATTCGTTTTTAAACAATATTACAGCTGGAGTATCTAAGTATTTTTCAAGATTATAGGCTCTATGTAACGGTGTTGGTCTCCATATAAGATATTTTTCTAGGACTTCTTCAGGTATGTCTATCCACCTTTTTTCAGAAACTTCTTGTTCTATCAAAGGTCTAGGGAATATCACTTCTAGATCAGAGGGCGATATCGGTTGTTTTGTTGCGGGGTTTAATGGTGGATCCAAAGGTTCTGGAAGATCAGGTAAAATATTATACCATTGCTTAGGTATATCACTTTCCGAAAGAACTACCTTTTTCATAAATTCAACCTCCTCTTTTTAAGAGTAAGTATAATTTACCAATATTTGTCATTCAAATTTGCTAAGAGGGAGCTTTGTTCTTTGTAGATGATTTTCTATTCAACTAAAATCCTGTAAAACATTATATCTTTGAATTCTCCCATTTTGGGATAAAACGTTTCAATGATTTTTGTATTTTTTGTGATTAGTTTTTTTGTAGGAATCAAAAGTTCAAATTTCGTTTTAAAAAACTTTTTCATCTCTTTTATATCATGAAAAGCTTTCGTTACTACACAAAAATTCTTTAGATACTCTTTTGGTGGTTTCTCATATGCAGAATTTATCACTTCTACATTTTGGCAAAGGTGTGAAGATATGTATTCAAGGAAGGCAATCTTTCTTTTTTTGTTCTCAACAAGTATGAACCTTTTCTCTGGAAATATAAAGCTTAGAGGTATACCTGGTACACCGTTACCACTACCAAAATCAAATATGTTATCAAATGTCTCTATAAATTTCTTATAGTTATAAGAAAATATAACGTGTTTCATTAGAAATTCTTCTTTATTTACCGATGTCAAATTTGTTGTCTCGTTCCATTCAAAAAGTATGTTTATATACTTTTCTAATTTTTCTATTAATTCAATATTAAATTCTATTTCTAGAGTATCAAACACATTAAACATATTTCTATACCATATAACCAGTGTGGTCTAGCACATTTTATAGCTGAAAATAGAAAAGCTCTTACCTTGTTTATGGGTAGAAAATACTACCAATTCCAACCCAGGTAAAAGTAGGTAAGAGCTATATGAATTTTTACAACTTCCAAATTCATTTGTCAAAATTGTAAAGGATGCTGTGTCAAAAATCTATAAACATCATTAAGAGAGTAAGTGTAAAAACACTCTGAGAGACATGCAACATTCCATAATACCAAATACCATAACCTTTACTACTCCCATACTCTTCACCCTAAAATAATTACTATATACCCCTTTATACCAGATGTATCTTTGATATACTTTTAATTTTGGAATTAGAATTTTTATACCTTTGATTACTCCATACAGATTATTTGAACTATTGTTATTGTGGTACTTTTGTTTTGAACCCCTTTATAGTTTTTCTAAAAATTTTCGCACTACCTTTTTTACCCAGAAATTTTTAAATATTACTTGGGAACCGTGGATGGTGTCTCCTAGTCTGGCAGTATATAAGAAAGATCATGTTACAAAAATTAATAGGATGGCTATAATTTAATGTAGAATATTAAGTTTCTTAAGAGAAGTAGTTTTATAACTAATATTAGTCCTTTAGAAATAGAGGTAGTATAATCATTTTGTGTAACTCAACTTTTAATAGAAGTAATAGTAAGATAAGTGCTTCCGGTTTGTGTCCTTTGTAGTACCACTTTCATTAGCTTTACATATTCTTCACTTTTAAGGTAGACTTAAGTGCATAAAATCCAAGAAAGACTGTACCAATAAGTTAAAGAAGGTATATTTATCCACTTGTAAGGAAATCTCCTTAACCTCTACTAAGCTATTCAAGAACTCTACCACTCCATAATACTCGACACCTTGCTCCAAACCAATAACTCAACCTTACCCATCTCATCCAACCTACTACTCTCACAATTACCAAACAACCTCTTAATCCTATAAAACACATCATCTTTTCTTGAACTAACTCCATACCTAAATACCTCCTTCCACTTCCTCTTACCAAACTTCCTCATCACCCTTAAATGCCCATCTCTCGCCTGTTTTAATTAGATAATCTCTTAATTAGATCTCTGCCCTTCAAGGAAACTCAATGTCTTAAACTATATTCCCCAAATTAACAAATGTAACTTTCCCGAAGATTGGCTAAATTTAAAGAAAATTCTTAGGAGCATCACTTAAAGGATACTACTTGCTCTTAGAAATTATTTAAAAGAAATATCATAATAAGAGCACCTATACTAATAGGATATATTTTACT
>JBKBIJ010000091.1:0-8014 GCA_046299455.1 Brevinematia bacterium
GATAATATTTAATACTTCTTAGGTAAGAAAAGAAGTAGATAAGAATAAGAGCAATAGTATGTTTGGATTTATTGTATTGAAAGGGGAATGTGTTGGGATTGTTTTGGGGACATAGAAGAAAGAAGGAATGATGCTATTTTTGAGGTTTAGTAAGGGGAGAAAATCCAGTACTTCTGGAGGTAATAATACTTGAAAATGCTAGAATACAATTATGCGATGTTGTTAAGGATTTAGCGAAGGAGTTAGATGTTCGTTTTGTGTATCTTTTTCTGTATTTGTCTGATTTAAGTCCTATAGAATATGCGAATAAAGATATGAAGAAGGAATTAGCAAAGATACTGGAATATAAGGGAATGGAAAGGAGGAGTTAGAAAATAACCTGTAGAATTCTTGAGGGTAGCAGGTATAGATATTTAAGAATTTAGGTTGGGAAATTTTCCTGCCAAGAGTAACCTGGAAATATGTTTCGAAAATTTTTAGGATGAGTATAGTAAATTTAGAAGATGTAGCAACTATGGCTACATCTTCTTCAAGTGGTTTTTATTTTTTTGAAAAGATGACTTTTGAGTAGTATCCAATAATAAATCCTCCTATTGCGGAAAATAGGGAGAATACGAATAGTATCAAGTCTCCTTCTAATTCTATAAAAGGTCTTACTTCTTTGCCTTTTTCTTTGGCAAGTTTTTCTATTACTACTTCGTCGAGTGCTCCCCATTTTTCAGCTTCTTCTGTATTTTGTTCTACTGTCTCTTTTTCTACTGTCTCATGGATAGTATCATGATGAATAGCATCTTTTTCGTATTCTTGCCCATAAACCTGGTAGATATTTGATAATAGAGTTATGATAATAAAAATGAATATAAACTTTCTCATAATCTCCTCCTTACATGATTTTTTCCACAAGTGGATCTATGTATTCATTTGCTCTTTCTATGAATATTTTTATAACTATTCCTGCTATTATTCCTTCTATTATAGATATTGGTAGTTGTATGGGTAAGAACATACTGAATATTGTTAACCAAGTTTTTATTATAGGTTCTGATCCATGTAATTCTAAGGATAGCTGAAGTGCTGTTGTTAGGTAGGTAAAAATATCAGCGAAGAAGCCTGCTAAGAATCCAGCAATAATGTAAGGTAATTTTATAAATCTAGATAGTTTGTATAAAGCAAATCCTGCAAATGATCCGACTACTGCCATTGAGAATACATTTGCTCCTAATGAAGTTATACCACCATGTGCCATGAATAGTGCTTGTATGAGTAGAGTAACAAAGCCTACAAATATTGAAGCTATTGGTCCTATTATTATAGCTGATATGCCAGTTGCTGCTGGATGTGATACTGATCCTGCAACAGGTGAGGGTATAGCTAGTGAACTCATTACAAACACCAAGGCACCAATAAGTGATATAACAGCTACGTAGTTTTTCTTGCTTTGGATGTTTTTAGTAACATTTATTATCGCCCATGCTATAAAAGGTAAAGATATAATCCCCCAGAAAATTACCCAATTAATACTTAGTATTCCTTCAGCTATGTGCATTGGGTAAACTAAGGGTGTTATTGTAACTATAATTAGTAAAGTTAGAAATATTTTTCTTTTCATATCCATATCCCCTCCTTGTGGATATAATATAAAAAATCTTTTTTTATAGTCAAGTTAAACAAATTTAAACCTAGGTCAAAATGTCATAATACTGTATTGAAAAGAGGTGGTGTGCCAAGAGTATTGGATTTAGGATTAGTGATGGATAATAGTTAATGATAGGTATATTTTTACGTTGTATTAGTATTTTTTAAGTAGTAATGAATAGTATACAACATATAGAATAAATTTATGTTTATAGTGCTTAAAGGTGTATCTAAGTGGTATATAGAGGATAATGGTAATAAGGTGATAGTTTTTGAAAATGTTAATTTGTCTATAGAGAAGGGTAAGTTTGTTTCGGTTATTGGTGAAAGTGGGTCTGGTAAGACAACTTTTTTGAACATAATAGGTGCTATAGACAATGTGAGTGAGGGTAATGTTATAATAGAGGGAGAAGATATAACTAAAATTGATGAAGAAGTTTTGTCTGAGTTTAGGAACAAGAAAGTAGGTTATGTATTCCAAAATCACTTTTTGCTTAAGGGGTTTAATGTTCTGGAAAATGTTTTGATGCCTGCTATGTTGAGAAAAGATTTTTCAGAGAGGAAGTTTGTTTTGAGAGCAAAGGAGTTATTAGATTTCTTGGGAATAGGTGATAAGTTGTATAGGAATATAGATGATTTATCAAGTGGTGAGAGGCAAAGAGTAAGTATAGCTAGGGCTTTAATAAATGATCCCGCATTCGTAATAGCTGATGAACCTACCGGAAACTTAGACCCGAAGAATTCTGAATTAGTTTTTTCTTTGTTTTATAATCTTGTTAAAAGTTTAGGTAAAACTTGTATAATGGCTACACATAATATGTTATTAGCTGAAAAGACTGATCAAATTATAAGACTACCTTTTAACTCTTAGATTAGTTTGAATTTCTGATATCTGCTTTCTACTTAAATGTGTTCAAAAACATCGATAAGAAATTGGATAACTTTTCAAAAGTCCACCATTATAAAATGCCTATCTGAATAAGTTTTGAGGATAAGTAGATATTCTAAATTTATAGAAAACCTCTAAGAGGAAATTAATTCAAAACACTATCATTCTTCAGAAGTTGTTAAAAGAGAAATGCCATAAGATAGCATACTATTCTTTAGGGGTTATAAAACAAAACTAATAATTGTCTAAATAAATTTTAAAAAGTATGAGAGAAAAGAGGTTCAGTAAACTAGATTTTTGACACGCTCTCACCTAAATAATAAGAGAATTTTTGATTTAATAGAATATTTTCTTTTGGGATTTGTGATAAATAGGTAAATTAAAGTATAGAGAGGTTGCTTTGTTGGTATGTTAAAGTATTTTAAAGTAAACCCGAAACTAACCAAGGTGGTTTAATTTGGGGGAAATTGATGATAGGTAGGGTTACACAAAATTCGATATCTAATGAATTTTTGTTTTATCTAAAAGATAGGATGACGGAGATGAATAAAAGGCAAATTGATTTAACGAGCATGAGCAAAATAAGGATTCCTGAAGATGATCCTGTTGGTACTACGATGTCGATGCAGTTTCAGAGCAGATTAAAGGAGATAGAAACTTTTATAAGAAATATAGAAGAAGGTGAAGCAAAGCTTAATTTGATGGATTCAAATTTACAGAGTGCAACGGACATTTTACAGAGAATAAGGGAGCTAACTGTTCAAGCTGCGAATGGAGTGTATACAAAAGATGATACTAAAAAAATGGCGATAGAAGTAGATCAATTGATAAGAGAGTTGGTAAATATAGCTAATTCATATTACAAGCAATCATCTTTATACGGAGGTTATAAGACTGATTTACCATTTAGGGTTGAATATGGATTATCTGAAGAGTTGGATTATGAAGTTGTAAAGAAAGTTGCTTATATGGGTGATGATGGGGTTGTTTTCAGACAGGTTGATACATGGGATTTTGTACCTATAAATCTTAGTGGTAATAGGCTTTTTGCATCAGAGAATATGATAATAAGATCTTCTGTACCTGGTACTGGATTTGTTGCGGATAGAGATATGATATTCAAGGTAGATGGTGTGGAGGTGAAGGTTTCTAAGGGTGATAATCTCGAAACGATAGTTGATAAAATAAATAACCTTAAGATACCAGTTAGGGCCTATATTGATAATTCGACAGGAAATAATTTCTTAGTGCTTGAGAGTACGATACCTCACAATATATCTATAGAGGATGTAGGTGATGGTGATACTATGGAAAGATTGGGCATCATAAGGAAGGGGGTTTCTGCACCACTAAACTATGATCCTGAAGCTAAAGTATATGTGATGTCACTTTTTGATGTTCTTATAAAGATACGTGATGATATGCTTTCGGGAAAACAGCAAAACTTAGGGGGAGAGGATTTGTATTTAATAGATAACGGTTTAGATAACTTCCTAAGGTATAGAGCAGAGATTGGTGCAAGAGTTGAGAGGCTTAAAACAGTAAACCTAAGATTGAATACAGACATAGTGTATTTTAAGGACATTTTAGCAAAAACACAAGCAACGGATATACCACAGACGGTAACAGAACTAAAACTCTTAGAGTTAACGCATCAAGCAGGGTTACAGGTGGGCGCCAAGCTTATGGGGCTGTCTTTGTTGAACTTTTTAAGATAGTTAATGGGAAGTAGAAGTTTTAATAAAAGTTTAGTTCTTTTTACGAACCTTCAATTAGAGCTATAACTTCAATATGATGAGTTTGTGGAAACATGTCGATAGGTACTAATTTTTTTAATTTAAGGCCTGATTGAGAAAGTA
The DNA here is from genome assembly GCA_046299455.1 of Brevinematia bacterium. Lineage (GTDB taxonomy): Bacteria > Spirochaetota > Brevinematia > DTOW01 > DTOW01 > SKYB106. The sequence continues at coordinate 4,384 of JBKBIJ010000091.1, forward strand.
ACTTTATATCTCTTGCTTGTGTCTTGTAATTACAAGAAGAGTATATTATCTTTTTAGGTTTTCTAAACTTTTGGTAGTTATCGTTTATGAATGTTATAATTTTTTCATCTACTCCTGTTCTTGATGGGTTTACTACTATAACATCTGGCAGTTTTATATTTTCTAGGTTTTTAGATACATCTCCATGAATAATCTCAACGTTTCTTATGTTGTTCATCTTGATGTTATAATTACCATCTTCTACAGAAGTTTTGCTTATCTCAATCCCTACTATCTTTTTGAATAGATCGCTTAAGAAAATCGATATTATGCCGCTACCACAATAAAGATCTAAACACATTTCAGGGTTATAATTCCCTGCTGTTACTAGTTCTCTTATGTTTTTTAACCATATTGGTATAACATAGCTATTAACTTGGAAGAAGCTTTCTCTAGATATTTTGAACCTATATTCTGTATTATCTAACCTTATTGTTTCTATTACTGCTTTATCTTCGAATTCGTCTGTTTCTATGAAATTTACAGTAATGTCACCTTGGAGTGTTGTTCTTACTTTGAACGTATGTTGTGGAAAATTTGGTTGATTTTTTATTTTTTTTAGTGCATAATTTATTCCTTCTGAAGATATTTTACATTCATCGATATCTACTACTATATTAGTATCTCTTTTTAGGAAACCTATTTTTTTCATTTTTGGGTTTACCCTAAACATTACGCTGTTTCTGTAGTAGTATTGTTTAGGTGAGGGTATGACATCACATAATGTTGAAGAATTAAATCCTAGAATTTCGTTAAATTCCTTTTTTATTAGTTCTTTCTTGAACTTTAATTGTTCGCTGTAGGGTAACATTTGTAGGTCACATCCACCGCATTCGCCAAAGAACTTGCATTCTGGTTTTATTCTTAGAGGAGATGGTTTTATTATTTCTACTAAGTCTCCGTAAGGTATAGATGTGTTAAATATTTTTACTTTTACTGTTTCATTTGGTATTGCATACCTTGTAAAGACTTCTTTTGAATCTTTAGTTATGCCTTTACATATACCTTCTTCACCTATCTCTAGTATTTCTATTTCAACTTCGTCGTACTTTTTTATCTCCATATTGGTGTTTTTTGATTAATGTTCTGTAAATGATTTTATTTCTTTTGCAGAAAATAAGTCCATTATTTTTTCTTCTGTTGAAAGGTTTTTAGGTGTTTTTTCATTTGGTTGTTTTGTTTGTGGTGGTTCTTTTGTAGTTTCTTCAATTATTTCTATATTTTCTATATTTGTAGATGACTTTATTTTAGATATTATCTTTTCTAGTTCCTTTTCGATCATTTCTTTTATAGATTTATTTACTATTAGTTTTACAGAGTTTTGAGATTGCTGGATTTTTATTTTCTTTTCAATCCCTGGTATTGAATTTTCGCTTATTATTTGTTTTATTATTTCTTCCGTTGTTATTGATATTCTATCTATTTCTTCTATTAAGTTATCTGCTGGGTCTATTCTATTTGTTTTAATTTTATATGATGTTTCGCTGTTTGGTTGAGTTTCTGTGGTGTTTCTAAACTGAATTTTGTCTTTTAGTTTTCTTACTTCATCAAGAAGTTTAGATAAGGTTATTATGTTGTCTGGATCTACTATTCTGAATATTGCATTTTCTAAGTGGAAAAGTTCATTTATTGAGGTTTTCATTTCAGAATATGCTTTTATTAAGGTGTTTTGTATGAATATTATGTTTTCTTTTGAAAATTTATCTTGGAATTTTTGTAGCATGTTTATTTCGTCATCTAGTGCCTTTAGCAAAGTTCTATCAATACCAAATTCTTTTATTATCAGAAGATTTCTAAACGTAGTTATTATTTCTTCGACTAATTTTTTTAGATCGAATCCTTTTGATTCTAAGTTGTTTACTATTCTTATTAGTTCTGATACGTTTTTATTCGATAAGTTTAGGAGAAAGTTTTCTATATATGATATATCGATTACGCCTAGTATTTTCGATATATCCTCTTCGTTTATTGCTTTCATTTTGGTTTCGTCGAACACATCCTCTCCAAGGTATGAGACTACCATATCAAACATGCTTTCTGCGTCTCTCATTGATCCATTTCCAGCTTTTGCTATTTTTGTTAGAATTCTATCTGGTAGTTTGTAGTTTTCGGATTCTGATATTTTTTTCAGCTGTTTTAGTATATCATTTACTGATAAGGGTTTTAGTGGGAAGTGTTGGCATCTAGATCTAATTGTTTGTTTTACTTTATAAGGTTCTGTTGTTGCAAAAATGAATAAAACGTGTTTTGGTGGTTCTTCTAGAGTTTTTAGTAGTGCGTTGAATGCTTCGTCTGTTAACATATGTACTTCGTCTATTATGTAAATTTTATATCTCGATTTTACTGGTACAAATTTTACAGCTTCTCTTATGTTTCTAATATCGTCAATTTTTCTATTTGAAGCTCCATCTATTTCTATAACGTCTACGGAGTTACCGTTTTTTATTTCTTGGCAGTTTTCACATTTATTACAAGGAGTAGGAGTAGGTCCATTAATGCAATTTAGTGATTTAGCGAGTATTCTCGATATTGTTGTTTTTCCCACTCCTCTTGGCCCTGAGAAAAGATATGCTTGTCCTATTTTGTTAAGTTCTATTGCAGTTTTCAAAGCTTTTATAACATCATCTTGACCTACTACTTCATCAAATGTTTGAGGTCTCCACTTTCTAGCGGTAGGTAAAAACATGTTATCTCTCCTTTTCTACTTCTAGCATAATTTCCTCTTTATCGTGTTTTATTATATATTTGCCAGTTTTTATCCTTACATCAAGTCCGCTTTTCCCAGTTGTTGATCTTAATATACTGTTTTGGCTATCTAGTACCGTTATTTCTCCATAGTCCTTTATTCTTACGCTTAAAACTAATTCATTTGCATCGTAGGAATTAACAAATACTTTCATCTTTTCAGATTCGTATATAACTTCTTTTTTAGTTTGATATATCTCATCGCCTCTGAATGCAAGTTTTGCACCATACCTTACACCACTCAAGGCATCTATTATTTCTAGTAAACCTTCTTTTACTTTTAGTAATATTCTACCATACTTTATATTATTGTCGATGGGTTCTAAGTTTGATAATGACATCTTTTTGTTCGCTACCTTTATCTCAACAAATTCAGTTTTACATTTATCACAATGATTTATGTGTTCTAGAAAATCCTTTGAAGGTTTCTCTATGTTAATAAGGAAAGTATCCATATCAAATTTGCCACAACCTATTATCATTAAATAATTATATACTTTGCTCATATCTTGTTATCAATTTAGAAAGATTTTGTTTTAAAAATATTGCTTCGTATTTAGGGGCTTTCAAAGATATCATTAAAAAGTTAGATAATATTAAAGAAGGTTCTATCGCTCTAAAAGGTTATCATTCCTAAGAAGCTATGTTATTTTTACATTATCTTAAGATAACATTTCGATATTCTTTGATAACCTTTTAGAAAGGGTGTATCAGAAAACATTACTTTTCTAATAAAAGGTATTCGAAATATCTCTAGAGATTGCATAACTACTTAGAAGAAAAACATTACTCCAAAAAACTACTTATCTTTGTTATTTTAACAAACGCATCCATAGAGGATAGCTAT
>JBKBIJ010000092.1:0-7866 GCA_046299455.1 Brevinematia bacterium
GTTGAGGAGAAATTATTACTGCCTTTTCCCAACCTTGATCAGGTGGAAAATAAATATTAAGACCTGGTATAGACTTCAAATAACCAGAACCAGGTAAACGATCTTGATCAATGTAAATCTGAAAATGCTGAATATCAAAATCCGCTGCCATACCCCAATCTTGCTTGAGGTCAGCATTAACAGTAATCTTAAATGTAACATTTTTATCATCCATAGAATCTATCTCAACTTTAACAATATCAAAACCACCAGGAACATAAACAGGATGTGTAGGATAGGTATAATAACCAGGCCCCTTATCATCACCAATCGGATCAAGCAACACTATCCTAGCCTGATCAGGTCTTTTACCTTTCTCAATTACATTATCTTTTAAAATTCTACTCTCAGGATTCTCCCTAACACCTTCCATAGAAGGTTCTGGTCTCTGAAAACCAACACCAACTGCCTCCTCTTCAGCACCTCCTTCACCTTCTTGAGAAAAAACTAAATTACTAAATGAAAAAACAAACACCACACTCAAAATAAACACCAAAAACCTTCTTAATATACCCATAAATACCCCCTTACTCCTTACTAACCGGATTATAAACAATAAAAAATTCATTGTCAATATTTTTCTAAATTTTCCAATATAGCTATAAATAGTATTTATAAAGGGCAAGTATAAAAAAGGTTCGCTTGCTCCCAAGCCAAATCAAAAAACTTCGTCTCTCAGTTTTGAACCATAACTCTTTTTTACCCCATTTCTACCAGAAAACTAATAAACCACATTTCCCACTTCTACTTTCTACAAACCAAAAAAGATAATTTTTCTAAAAGCAAAACATATAAAAAGTTGATTATTTATTATAAGCCACATCTTTACATCTCGATAACAAATCAGTTAAAAATATATCATTATCCTATACCCCATGATACTTCAATAATTGTTACTTGCAATAACCCCAAAACCTTCAATGCCATTAATACATACCTTACTATTCCCAAACCTTTTACTGTTGTACATTCTTTTATTCTTAAACCCCATCAATACCAATCCATCACAACCTCTATATACGTCAGTATAACTATACTAGCTTTTATTACCAACCTCAATAATGTCTCTTCTTTTATATCCGATACATTTCTACTCTAACTTTACCTTCGTGCTCTAATATACCAAACACCGCAGTCTTGTTACTTGCTCAACAACCCCTTTTACCCCAAAATAACTCTCATCTACCTCAATTTCTTCATCCAAATATTTCCCCTTCCCTTCAATTTTGTAATATATCACCTTCCTCAACATATCACATATCTTCATAACCGTAGCATAATCAACATTCAATTGCTTTAATGTTTGTAATGCTGTTATCTTTAACTCAAATATCTTGATTGCCATTACTATCTTCCCCAAAAGCAACTTTAGTCCCTCTTAATATGCTCCTCTTTCGTATTCTTCATCCCTTCCTACATTATCAGGGATAATTGTCAAATTCTTTAATAGTCCTTTTTTTAAGATATCGTATCGTTTTATTTTCGTCGGCTGTGATTTTTCAAATTTTGATAATTTCCATATTTATTATTAAGCACTTAATATATTACAATACAAGTGGCTTATCTTAATCAATCACTAAAAGTTATTGAAAGAAATACAATGAAATAACACTTGTTTGAATAAGTTTTAAAGAAGAAATTATGTTTGATAAAAACTTAAAGAGTTATTAAAAATTTAGTTTAAATGAAGGAATTTGATAAGCTTGTTGAGATAGTAGAAGTATTAAGATCTCCAAACGGATGTCCGTGGGATAGAGAACAAACACTTGAAAGTATATTAGAAAATATAATAGAAGAAGCGTATGAAGTTGTGAACGCAATAAACCAAGAAGACTTTGACAAAATAAAAGATGAAACTGGTGATTTAATACTTCAAGCAGTATTTATATCTCAAATCGCAAAAGAGCTTAAAAAGTTTTCCATAGAAAACGTCTTAGAAAATCTGAATAACAAACTAATTTACAGACACCCTCATGTATTTCAAAACGAAGCATTACCCAAAAACGTAGAAGAAGCCCTAAAAGTATGGGAAAGTAGAAAAAAAGAAAGTAATAACATCTTAGATGAGATACCTCAAAACTTACCAACATTGTTATACATATACAAAGTAATACAAAAATCAAAAAGAAAAAATATCCTGAAAATCTCCGAAAGGGAAATACTAAATAACATAACTAAAACACTTGAAAATTTTGACCTTTCGAAGAATGAAGACATCGAAACTCTAACACTCTTACTGCTAACTTTACTTTCATACAGGAACGTAAGAACAGAGGTTAATCTTAGAAAGAAATTTCTTAGCTCAGTAAAAGAATTACTAGAAAATAGGGGGAACCCCCCTAGAAACTAAAGACCTAGCGATTTCCTTATTTTCTTTATCTCGCTTTCAGGTAATCTATAATATCCAACATCCTCTGTAACCTTTTGGCCTTCCTTTGAAAGAATCCAAGATATATAAGCCTTAACTTCAGGTCTATTAAAAACATCTTCAGTTAAGTATATATAAAGATACCTTGAAATTGGGTAAAGACCTTTAATAACATTATCCATTGTTGGTGCATAAGCAGTTTCACCTTTAGCCTTTGAAACATTCAAAGCTCTTGCTCCTTTAAGGTAGCCAATACCACCGTAACCTATCCCGTACTTATCCTTTTTCACAGCATTAAGAACTGATGCTGTACCAGGCATATATTGAGCAAACGGAGAAAAATCTTCATTCTCAAGTACATGTTCTTTGAAGTAAACATAGGTTCCCGAGTTGTTTTCCCTGGAATACAATTTAATTGTTTTGTTTTCCCAATCAAGTTCGGACCAGTTCTTTATCTTACCAGTGAAAATATCTTTAATCGTTTTCAAATCCATCTCTTTAATTGGATTTGATTCATTCACATAAACAGCTAAACCATCAAGAGCAACAGGTATCTCTATAAGCTTATAACCTCTTTGTTCAATCTGTGACTTCTCTTTGTCCTTTATAGGTCTTGAAGAGTTTGCAAGATCAGTAGTATTATTCAAAAGAGCAGCAATACCAGTACCAGATCCACCACCAGTAACTTGTACAACAACACCTTTGTTATTTTTCATATACACTTCAGCCCACCTTTGCCCAAGTATAACCATAGTATCCGAACCCTTTACAGTTATGGTCTTCGATTGACCAAACACAAAAGTTGTAAACGCTAAGCTAACAGCAATAATCGTAGAAACAACTTTAAACACCTTCATATAAACCTCCATAAATTTTTTTTAATACTAAAAGACTAACGAAAAGAAAACGTAAAAAAACAAAAACGTTAATGTAAAAACTATTCTATCTCAAAAATCTTTACTCTAGATTTCACACCCGCTTTCAAGCTAATTGAAGATTTAGGAACACCAAAATACTCCGACAGCATTTCAATAAGCCTATTGTTAACTCTACCTTCCACAGGCAAAGCATTAACCCACACTTCATATAAATTATCACCAACCTTCTTTATAACTTCCCTCCTCGAATTAGGTTTAACCTTAACTTCTATAACCATAGCTAAATTATATACAATAAAAATCTAAGCAAACAAAAATACGTGAGAGTATTTCAAAATATCCCTTTTCTACATTAATCCTATTTTGTTTACTCAGTTGTATGACTTTTGCTTTTATAGTGTGGTAGTATTTTGAGATTTAGGAAACTGTAGTTTTTTTATACATTTTCTATTCTTTATTGAAAGACCTTTTCTATTCTTTATTGAAAGACCTTTTGAAGATCTTAAAAAATGGAGATATGTTAGCAAAGAGAATAATACCGTGCTTGGACATAGATAAAGGTAGAGTAGTTAAAGGTGTAAAGTTTGTAAACATAATTGATGCGGGAGATCCGGTTCAAAATGCTATAGTATACAACGAAAGTATGGCAGACGAAATAGTTTTTCTTGACATAACCGCCTCCTATGAGAATAGGAAAACGTTAGTAGAAGTTGCTAGGAAAGTTGCAGACAACATTTCAATACCATTTACAATAGGTGGAGGAATAAAAACAATAGAGGACATTAGAGAAATGCTCCTAGCGGGTGCAGATAAGGTTTCAATAAATACATCCGCAGTAAAGAACCCATACATTATAAGTGAAGGCGCTGAAAAATTCGGCTCACAATGTATTGTAATAGCAATTGACACAAAGAAGGTAAATGGTGTACACAAAGTTTTCATAAAAGGTGGTAAAGAAGAAACAAATATAGAAACAGTGGAATGGGCAATCAAAGTGGAAAAACTTGGTGCTGGAGAAATCCTACTCACAAGCATAGATGCTGATGGAACAAAGAATGGGTACGACATAGAAATACTAAAGGAGGTCTCAGAAGAAGTACAAATACCAGTTATAGCTTCAGGCGGAGCTGGGAAAAAAGAACATTTCCTTGAAGTATTCACCAAAACTAAATGCACAGCAGCTTTGGCAGCCTCAATCTTTCACTTCAAAGAAATAGATATAATAGAACTAAAAAAATACCTAAAACAAAATGGTATACCTGTAAGACTATAATATAAAAATTCAATACCATTTAGAAAAATCCTCACAAAATTTGTCCACCCCTACTAACGAAAGTAACATCTTTTGAATCCATTATAGTAAGAATATAAACGATAGAATCTGATAAGGCTACTAAATTATCATCAGAAGTTGTAAATAATATCTTAGAGAAATTTTTATACTCTTCAATGATCTCGATAAGCCTAAGTTTAGAAGAGCTATCAAGTTGAGAAAAAGGTTCATCTAGTAGTATCAATCTAGGATTCATTAAAAATGCTCTTGATATCGATATAAACTTTGCTTCTGTTGGGCTGAGATTGTGAGGCAACTCATACTTTAGGTGTCTCAAATCAAAAAGATCAAGCACCCTGTCAACTTCCTTTTCTACCTCTGAAGTAGTTAAGTTGGTATTATAAAGTAAAGGCAAAGCTATGTTACTAAAAACGTCTATATTACTTATAAGAAAAGTATCCTGAAAATGGATAGAAACTTTGGTATGTAAAGACATTAACTTACTCTTACTAGCTCTAGAGGTATCAATATTCATAACAACTACAACACCTTTAGAAGGTTTAAGAATACCTTTTATAAGTTTGAGGAGAGTACTTTTACCCTTTCCGGGATCAGAAATAACAGCAGTTATACCCTTATCAGGAAGCTCAAAAGTTACATTCTCAAAGACATAATCCCTCTGATTATAAGAAAAAAAGACATTTCTAAACTCAACTAACCCCATGAAAATCACTCCTCATCATCAAAATCATCAAAATCATCAAAATCATCTTCCACATCTTCCTTATATCCAATCCTATTAAAATCTTCTTCATAAGAAAAATCAGAGATAGAAAGATTATCAAATTTTCCTATTTCTTTTATAAATGAAAGTTCAACAACTCCAACAGGTCCATTTCTTTGTTTAGATATTATAATTTCCACAATATTTTTCTTATCGGTATTAGGGTTATAGTACTCGTCTCTGTAGAGGAAAGCCACTAAATCTGCATCTTGCTCAATACTTCCACTCTCTCTCAAATCAGAAAGTATCGGTCTTTTATCTATTCTCTTTTCAACGCTCCTAGACAATTGCGAAAGTACTATAACGGGTAAATTTAACTCTTTTGCTAACCCTTTCAAACTTCTCGAAACAAAACCTATTTCTTCATTTCTACTCCTTATAACAGATACACCTTTTGGTACTTCTATTATCTGTAAATAGTCTATTATTATAACATCTATTCCCTTTTCTTTAGCAAATATTTTCCTTGATTTTGATTTGATATCAACTATGGAAGCAGAAGGAGTATCATCAATAATAACATCAAGAGACGAAAGTTTTATTGCAGCATCGAGTATGGACTCCCAATCTGATTCTCTAACATTCCCCGTTCTAAGAGATTTTAAATCAATTCTAGATTCGGTAGACAGCAATCTCTGTACCAACTGCTCTTTTGACATCTCAAGAGAGAAAAACAATACTTTTTTACCTTGCTTTGCCATATTAAGACACAAATTCAATGCAAACGCAGTCTTACCCATAGATGGCCTACCCGCAAAAACAATCAAATCACCATTTTGAAAACCACCCGTCATTTCATCAATAGCCTTATAACCTGATGGCACACCTGTATATACTGTCCTCTCTTTTGCTAGCTTTTGGATACCTCTAAGTGTCTCAACAACTATATCTTTGAGCTTAAAGTAATCGTACTGCCTCCTCACATCTATCGATTCAAGCAATTTTCTCTCAGAAACCTCAATAACCTCAATTATATTAACGTTTTCCTTTGTAGCAATATCTATTATCTCTGAAGATGCCTTTATTATAGATCTTAAAACATACTTTTCATAAACAATCTGAGCATAATATTCAACGTTGGTAGTAGTAGGTATAGCATCTAGTAAAGAAGAAATATAAGCACTACCTATATTTTCAAACCTACCTAATTCCTTAAGCTTGTTCTGAAGAGTTATAACATCAACCGGTTCCTTATTTTCGTAAAGATCCATTATAGCTTTAAATATATCCTTATGTTTATCTAGATAAAAATATTCTTCCCTAAGCAAATCGCTTACACTAGATATCTTCTCGTTGTCAACAATCATAGCCCCAAGACAAGCTTTCTCAGCTTCTATATCATGAGGCATGAGTTTACTCAAAACAGAATTCATAACCTAAATTATAAACTAAAAAAAATAAATAAATCCAATAATACAAAACCAAAACTATCTTAATAGAAAATAATCAACATTACTTGAGGCATAAACTACAATTTTATTACTAAATACATCTATTACTCTGTACCATCCATTCTTACCTATAGACCCCGTCTGGACAAAAGCTATCCTATCTAAATAAATAGGAAATGATTTAACTAAATTTGTATTAATATCGTAAACTTTATTATTATGAGTATGACCAGAAATAACTAAGTTTACGTTATACTTATCCAAAATTTCATAAAATTCTTTCCTATAAAAAAGGAATACTCCCTCCTCAATGCCACTTTCATAATTCAAAAAAGGATGGTGAGTTACTATAATTTTTAGTTTTTCATAACTACAAGAAAGAGATTTCTCCAAAAACAATATTTGATCGTAAGTAATACCAGTAGATTCAGGTTCCGGAAGAATATTATTGTTAGCCCAAGGAGAAAAATAATAATCGTACCCCGTGTCAAGAAAAACAATTCTAACGTAGTCAAAGTCAACAAAATAGTTTCTCAAAACACTCCCAAAAAATCTCTTATAGTTAGGTATATCATTATAAGATAACTTAAAGAACGAATGATATTCATGGTTACCTGGTATAACATATAACGGTATCTCTCTGTCATTATCAAAATAAAAATTACCATTACTAAAATGAAAGATGTTAGTAAAAATAGAATAGTTTAAAGAACTAAAAATTCCTTCACCAAACTCAAAAATATCACCAGAAAGAATAACAACATCAGGCCTTATCAGATCGATATTACTTTTGAGAAGAAATATATTCCTATAATAATCCCTCGAAAACAAGTAAAAATAATCTATATGTAGATCAGTAATATGTAAAATCCTTATAAAACCCTTATTCTTAGTAAAACCTAGTAAACTAGAGAAAATAAGTAGAACAACTGTTAAAAACCTAAGGTACATATTTTAAATAATAATCACTTAATAGAAAACAATCAAAAAATACTTGCGTTAAAAAATCTTCTTTTGGGAAGTAATAATGATTCATCTAGTGGTTTCCTATAAACTTTACCCCTACGACTTGTTTAAACAGTTCCTCTTAGAAGGATATTTTAAAATCTAACTTCCTAAGCCTCCTTCTCCAA
>JBKBIJ010000093.1:0-7812 GCA_046299455.1 Brevinematia bacterium
TTCCGAAAATTTGTTGAGGCAATAGAGGTAGATTATGAGTAGATGGATTTACTTTGTGGTTTTTGGTATTATTTTTGTTGTGTTTATTGTCTTTGCTTTTTTTGCTTACCAGTTTTACAAAGAAAATAATGATTATAGGTTAATATCGAATAGGTTTAAGTTTGAGGCATATGAAGATGTTATTAGAGATGGAACAAAGTTTCTTGCTGATTACCCGAGAAGTAAGTACTACTACGAAGTTGAATATTTTGTTGCTTATAGCAGTTTTGCTATAGGTAGGACAGAAAATGCTAAAAAAATGGTTATGCAATTAGTTACAAAATTTTTCAACGAGAACAAAAATAATGAAATACTTACAAAGGCTATAGAACTTTTAATTGATATCTTGAGGGATAGAAATGAAAGTATGAATCCTGAAATAGAGGAATATCTTAGGGTTGCTTTGACTAAGGCAACTGATCCTAACGTAAAGGATAATATTTTAACTCAATTGGGTTATATATACTTTTATAGGAAAGACTATAACACCGCACTGATGTATTTTGAAAAAGCTAACAATGAACTTGCTCAACTTGGTAAAGCTAGAGTTTATGTGGAGAAAGGCGATTACGAATCTGCATTTTATATTTATGACAACTATTTAAGGTTTAACCCTGGTGGTAAGTACTATAAATCTGTATATGATGCTTATTCAAAACAGATGTATGGTTATGCTTTTAGATTGATGAAGGAAAAAGAATACTCGCAAGCTTCCAAATATTTTGCAAAAGTTGCATCTACATTCAAAAATACTATTTATGAAGATGCTAGTTTGTATTGGCTTGGTGAAATACATGCTTTGTATAAAAAGTACGATAAAGCTATTGAATTTTTCGATAGAGCTATGAATAATGAACCTAAGAACAAGGATCAAGATGCCCTTTTCAAAAAAGGTGTAGTGTTGTATTATGCTGGAAAGCTTATTGATGCTATAGCGGTTTTCAAAAAGTTTTTGATTGAATATCCTGATTCAAGACTTTCAAATGAGGCAAAGAAGTGGGTTGAAGTAATTACGAAAGAGGTTCAGTACAGTTATCAAAGTGAAGATGATATTGAATAATCTAAAATTATCTGAAGATATAAAGAGAAAGCTATACAACCATGGATCTTTGAAAAATGTTGAGTTTCTGGTTTCTAAATCTGGTGTAGAAACAATAAAAAAGAATAACATATTAATCCATAGTTTGTATGATCCCATAAAGGAAGCTGAAGTTATTGTATCTCAATTAAATATTAGAGACACCAGTAATTATTTGTTTGTGTTGTTAGGTGTTGGTTTAGGTTATCATTTAAAAATACTCAAAGAAAGGTATCCAGGTTCGGTGATACTTCCTATAGAAATCGATGATGATATTGCACTAGCTTTTATCCAGAAAAATGATGATTTTATAGTAACTAACTTTAATTTTAATGATATCTATACTATCCTAAATTTTGTTGATTTTGCAGTCATTAAAGATATAAAGTTTGTTTACTTATCTAGTGTCTATAGGATATATAAAGATAGATATGATAGAATAGTAGACAATATAAAAAAAATTGTTGAATCCAAGTTCACTGATCTGCTTACTAGGATTAATTTCGATAAGTTATGGGTAAAAAATGCTTTGCTAAATCTACCATACGTCTTAAAGTATGGGAGCTTAACTGAAAACGTTGTAAGAAATAGTTTTAAGAATTTTTTGGGTAAACCTTTTGTAGTTTTGGGTGCAGGTTATTCTGCTAAGTTCCTTCTCGATGTACTTCGAAAGTATAGGGAAAAATATGTTTTGTGTGTTGTTGATACCGCTTTAAAATCTCTTTTGTGTTATGGTATTTCTCCTGACTTTGTATTTTCTTTAGATTCTCAGTTTGCTAACCTTAAGGATTTTTTTGGTGTTCGTAGTGATGATTTTACATTGTTGGCTGATATAGTTGTTTCGCCTGAACTTATCAGAAACTTTAAAGGTAAAGTATTTATTACTAAAAGTTCTCATGTAGAGGTTTTGGGTGGTATTGTTTATGAAATGACTAATAGTGTTGTTTCGTGGTTAGAGAATATTATGGGGTATAGTTTGTTAGGACTAGAAAGTGGAGGATCAGTTAGCACAAACTTGTTTCATTTTGCTTTGTTAATGGGCGGTGATCCTGTTTTTCTAATAGGAGTTGATCTTGGTTTCCCCTATTTAGTATCTCATATTCAAGGATCTCCTTCCCATGAATATTTTACCATAAGTGGAAATGTATTTAAAACAGGTGATTCGTACTTTGTCTCTTCTATCCTAAGAGATTATATACTACTCAAAGGAATAAAAAATAATGAATGCGTTTCACATAAGGTAATGGAAACGTACAAAGTATGGTTCGATAGTGCTAGTGATACTTCAAATTTGAAGAATGTCTATAACATTTCGGATGGTGTTGAAATTAAAGGGATTGTCAATATGACAACCTATGAAGGTGAAAAGTTTCTATCATCGGTTTTATCTAATAAACTTAATTTAGATAGAAAAATAAATATTTCTTATGATGTTCACAGTGTCAATGTGAATCAAGTTTACTATAGACTTAGTAATTTAAAGAAAGATGTTATTGATGTTGTAAATAATTTTTCCAAAAATAGTGTAGATATGATAATAAAGTCTTATCCTTTCGTTTTAAATGTTTTGAGTAAATCTCTTTTTGGTTTTTTTAGAGGTCAAAAAGATTTCTTAGAATGTAAAGAAGATATTATTCTTGACTTAAAGTACCTTGTTAAAGTTTTAAATAATATTGGAATTACTTAAACTGCTATGTAGACCGTGCTGTGTGGCAAATTGTCAGTACTTTACTTTTTCTATACTTTTAGAATAACGCTTTCCATATATTGGGTAATATTTTAGGAATGGTTAAAGTATAGAGAAGGTCTGGATCCTTCTATAAAACTTGGCAACTTTGAAGAAGGTGTTTGAGAAATTTAATCTTACATTTATAATTTACTTATTAACACAAAGAATTTTTAGATAAATAAGTTAGATTTACAGGGGAATTTGCGGAAGACTCTTAGAACTACTATTTCATAAGCTAGTACTCTTGAGGAGTTATGAAGATAGGAATTACCATATTAAGATTACATATTTAAATAGGTTTTCTGAGTTTATAGAAAGCTCACAAGAGAAGTAATTCAAAAGACTACATTTTTTAGATGTTATGGAAGTAGAAATACTATGATAAGGATTATCTGAATGATATCTGAATTCTACAAAAAATTACCTTTTTTCAGAAGTTATAGAACGATAAGTAACATAAATATGAGCACTGCTTGAATGAGGGAAGATGTATTAAAACACTTTCATGTTTAAGGTATAAAAATATAACTAAGAAGTTGATGAACCTTTAAAAAGAGATTCGTAGCTTTAAGAAAATACTACTCTTAAAAAAGTTATGGAACAAGAGTACCATGAAATATTTATCTAAATAAGTTTTAAGGAAATCTGTACTAAATTTATAGAAAAACCTTAAATGAATAAATTCAAAAACCAAGAGTAGAACAAAATATCATTTAAGGACGATTGAAAATATCATTAAGAAATTGAATAATCCTTAGAAGAAGTTCGTTGTTTCAAACTAATAACGTTCTTGATATGATATGTTTTTTCTTATTTTCTTTTGTTTTGTTATATATTTTTTTCTTTTTTGTTATATATCTTTTTCTTTCAGATTTCAGTATTTTTCAAAATTCATAAAGATTTATAAGGTCTATTATCCCAAGAAACTACCTTTCTTTAGAAGTTGTAAACCAAAAGTGCCATAGGAGCTATTGTTTTAATATTGTAGTTCTTAGAAGTAATAGAACAGGAATAATCACAAAAAAATTTATTCGAGTAGGTTTTAAGAAAGAATATATATTTATAAATTTTATAAGAGCTCCTAAGAGAGAATCACTTCAAAAAACTATCATTCTTTAAAATTTATGAAAATAGAACTACTATAAGGTAACTCTATCTGAATAAGTTTGATAAGGATAGTAAATAGAAAGAGAGCTAAGAAGTTGGATCTTTAGGACAGTCCTCTAAATAAGTTTTAGGGAGTAAAAAGATAAAGAGAAACCCAGAAGGTTGGTTTTTTACATATCTTTCTTGCTTCACTTGACTTTTGAAATCGGATTAATTAATAATTTATTAACTAAACGTTTGGTTAATAAAAATGAAAGATATTAGGGAGAGTAAGGAGAAAATAATTGAGGCTGGAATAAGGCTTTTTGCTGAGAAGGGGTTTGATGGTACTTCTGTTGATGAGATATCTAAGTTAGCTGGTGTGAATAAGGCAATGATATACTATTATTTTTCTAGTAAGGAAGGGTTACTGTTGAGTATTTTTAAGGATAGTGTTGAGAAGTTTTATTCTACTATAAAAGATATTGATATATCGAGGTTTGATAATTTTAAGGATGTTTTGGGTTATTTAGTCCGCAAAGCGATAGATTACATTGATTCAAACAGTTTGGTAGTAAAGATTTTCTTGAGGGAAGATACTAGGAGTGAGTTTTGGGAAGTAAGTGTTATTGATACGATAAGTTCTATTTTTGACAAGATAAAACTCATATTGATGAAGAAATTTTCTTATCTTGATATAGATTTAACGATTGTTGAGCAGATGCTTTTTGTAAACCTTATAGTGGGATATTTGAATTTTAAGGATAGGTTGTTGAGGTCTGAGGTTGATGATGAGGTTAAAGAACTGATCAAAGAAAGGTATATAAGTAAGGTATCTAGGATGATATATTTGCTTATTACTGATAAGGAGGGAGAAGATGGATAAATTCATTGGACTAGTTATAAATAAACCTTTATTTGTGTTAGTAACAACATTAGTAATATTCTTAGTTTGTTCTATTGGTATTTTTAGGTTAGATATTGACAATAATATTCTCAATTGGCTTTTTAGGAATAGTGAGGTAGGTTCAATAAACTATTATATTAGAGATACTTTTGAGAATAGTAATCCAATGATAGTGATGGTAAAGGTAAAAGATAGTATTTTTACAATGTCGAATTTAAACCATATAAAAAACATTTCGATGGAGTATAAGAATTTAAAGGATGTTGGAAATGTAGTAAGTTTAACTGAGGTAGAGGATATAAAGAGTACGGAAAATGAAATAATTATAGAAAAACTAATTCCTGAAGAGATTAGAGATCAAGTTGAGTTGTCTAAAATTAAAGATTATGTTATGAGTAAAGAGGTATATAACGGAAGTTTAGTTTCAAAAGATGGTAAGTCAAGTGTAATAATAATTTATCCATTACCTCAAAGTAAGCAAGATCTTGTAGCAAAAAATATTAGAGCTTTTACTGAGAACTACATTAGGAGTAATAACTTGGATTGGGAGGTTTATTATGGTGGTTCACCTATGATACTTGACTCTATAACTAGGCTTGTTATAAATGATATAAGTATACTTGTTCCTGTTGTTTCTTTGGTTGTATTTTTCATTCTTTTTTTATCGTTTAGAAATATTAAGGATACGATTTTACCTTTAGTTACTGTTATAATGGCTTCTGCGTCAGCTGTTGGTATAATGGGGTATTTAGGTTTTGTGCTTACTAGTTTTGGTGTTGCAATACCTGTTACGCTTATAGCTATTGGTAATGCTTACGGTATTCACTTAATAAATGAGTATCACGAAAAGAAGAGATTGTATGGAAATCCTGATAAAGCTCTTCCTGAAGCAATAAAGAGAGTATTTTTACCTATACTAATGAGTGCTTTAACAACGTTTGGTGGTTTTCTATCCATTTCTGCTGGAGCTCAGCTGATACCAGGTGTTAGTTTTGGTATAATTTCTGGAATAGGTGTTATTTTTTCTTTTGTTTTTACTTTGACGTTTATAACAGCTTTAATAAAATTATTTCCTTCAGAAAAGGTTAATATTGGTAACTTGACAGAAGAAAATGAGCATGCTTTTTTCTTGTTTTGGGCGAAATTTATTTACAAGAATAGAGTTCTGATTAGTGTTATGTTTCTGATAATTGGTTTGATTTCAATATATTATTTAACGAAGATAAATATTAAGATAGATTACCTTGCATATTTTGACAAAAATTCTGAACCTTATGTGGTGGCTAATGAAATAAGTAAAAATTTTGATGGTTCTTTTGAATTTAAGATTTACACTTCAGGTGATGTGCTTGACCCTATTTATTTAAGAACACTTCAGATTGTAGAAGAGGAGGTAAGATTTGTATCAGGGGGTAAACCTAGGCCTTCTTCGGTAGTGTCGATAATATCATACCTTAATGAATCTATGACAAGAATACCAATGGTACCGGAAACAAAGGATGAAGTAGAAAACCTTTATTTTTTCGTTGAAGGTAGGGAGAATATGAATTTTTTGTTAACACCAGAAAAAACTGAGTCGCTTGTATCTTTTCTTTTGCCTGTTACTGAATCATCTGAGCGTTATCTTATAGTTGATACTGCAGAAAAACTTCTGAATGATTACCAAAATGTATCAATAGTCGATAAGGAAATTGCTGCTGATAATATAAAAAACTTGGTGTTTAAAATGATAGTAAATAGGATCAAAAGAGCTGAAGTTTCGGTAGAAGATAGTAAAATAGTAGAGTTTGTTAAAAGCATATCATTAAAAAATAACTTTAAAAATTATGAAGAGAAATTTGATTATCTATCGAAATTGGTGCAGAAGTTTTTCGATGAAGTTGGGGTGGATGAAGCAAAAATTTCTAAAAGTGATATTATGTATTCTCTTTCGCCTTTAGTGTGGGATAAATTTGTACTTCCTAATGGTGGTTACAAAGTTTTTGAAAAGAAGGGAGTTGGTGGTAGTGTAAAAATATTTACTCACGTTGAAAGAACGTTACTTATGAATCAAATCGTAAGTTTAGCAATTATAATATTCGTTGTAGCGTTTCTTAACACGATAACATTTAGGTCTTTGTTTGATGGATTAATATCTCTGGTGCCTATTTTGCTTACTTTACTTATAATATTTGGTATAATGGGCATAATGAAGATAGATATGAATTTTGTGACAGTAACAATTGCATCTATAGCTGTGGGTGTTGGTATAGATTATACTATACATTTTGTATCTAGATATGTGTATGAGATTAAGAATTGTAGAAATTTCGAAGAGGCATTTTATAGGACTTTTTCAACAACTGGTAAAGGGATAATTTCGAATTCCCTTTCTGTGGGTGCAGGATTTTCTGTATTACTTTTATCGAGCATTGTACCTCTCAGGAACTTTGGATTTATTATGTTTCTAACAATGTTAGTAAGTGCATTTTTGGCTTTATCATTGTTGCCTATAATGTTGATTTTCTTCAAAAAATTCTTTATTAGGAGTATAAAATTTGATGAATAGGAGGTGTGGTATGGAAAGATTTATTTTGATGATAATAATTTCATGGTTTGTGAGTAATTTAGCTTTTGGGTTAAGTGGTCAAGAAATCCTTGATAGAGTTGAAAAATCGCTTACTGGATATAAAGATCAAACTTCTACTACTGAAGTTATACTTGGCAAAATTGATGGAAATAAGATTGAAGAGACGAGGATTATGAAAATATGGAGTGCTGGTAAGAATAAAAGAGTAGTAAAGTTCATTCAGCCTTCGAATGTTAAAGATATTGGTATTTTAGTTCTTTCAGATGATGAGATGTACATATACTTACCTGCTTACAAGAAAGTGAGAAGAATTCAAGGGACCATGAAAGACCAAAATTTCCAAGGAACAGATTTTTCATACAGGGAAATAGGTAGTTTTGAGTATTCAAAAAATTACACTAGTG
>JBKBIJ010000094.1:0-7778 GCA_046299455.1 Brevinematia bacterium
ATAACACTCAAGGAACAATGGAAGTAACACTTTTAACTTCAGACCCGTATGATACAGACCCTGTGTTCAACCTTGTCTCAGGACAGAGGATACAATCGTTAACTTTAAGACAGGCACGGCCTGAAGGTAATACTTTGGACAATGTTTATGTACTTTTCGAATATACCCATGGACTAATTCTATACCAGAAATTTTGAAAAATTCAAAAACTACGTATCATAAAAATACTTGTAAGTTCTGAAGCTACCAACAATCAAGGTGTTACACTCAGGTTTTTTGATGTTTTCTACTATACTTAGTCTATCTCTTAGACTTTTTAAGTTTTTTGCTAAAGCTTTGCTTCCATCATGTTCTTCAAGCCTAAGAATGATAACGTTATCAAAATGCTTTTCATATTTGAGAATGACTTTAGAAATTCTTTCTATATCTTTATCTTCAATAAGTGATATGATTAAATTGAATTTCATGTACTTTACTAGTTTTAGGTAGTTCTTGATTGATGTGTCTATGGATTTCGGTGTATGTGCTACGTCAAAAACAATTAGAGGATTTCTATTAATTATTTCGAACCTACCTTTGAAGTTGAAAACTAAATTTTCGAGGACACTTTTTGAAAGTTTTATAATCGAATTTACTGCTAAATATGAAACTAAAAGATTTTCGATGAACTGTTTACCGATGAGGTTTATGGAAATTTTGAAAGACTCTCCGTTATTGATTTCTTTTACACTAGCTTTTGTGCCTTCGATGGAAATTTTAATATTGTCGATTTTGTACACTTCGTCTACAAAAGTTACGTTAGCGTTATTCAGAGTTGAGATACTTTTTATAACACTTTTTACTATTTTCTTCTGCTTTGAAGATATAACAGGTATACCTTCTTTTATTATTCCTGCTTTCTCGTATGCGATTCTAGAAAGAGTCTTACCCAAAACGTTGGTATGATCGTAATCCACAAGAGTGATTACAGAAACGGAGGGTATACAAAAATTTGTAGAGTCTAATCTACCTCCTAATCCGACTTCTAAAACTATTACATCAATGTTTTTTTCTAGAAAATAGTACATAGCCATAGAGGTAAGAAAATCGAATGTTGTTAAAGGAATATTGTTTTTTTCTTTGATTCTTTTGATAATTTCAGCAGCTTTTGCAAATTCTTCATTGGATATATTTTTGAGATCACCATTTTGAACTATAGATATTCTTTCATTAATACTTACAAGGTGTGGAGAGGTAAATAACCCGACCCTTAAATTGGAAAACTTTGATATTAGGTATGATGAAAAATATGATACAGTACCTTTCCCCTTAGTACCTGCTACATGGATAATTTTTTTACTATTGTAGTCGATCTTTATGGCCTCAAGTATTTTAGAAACATTTATAAAACCTTCTTTCATCAAATCGAACCTTCGGGTATTTTCAAGGTTTGTAAGAGATAGTACGTACTCTAAAGCTTCATCGTAATTCATAAAATAAATGCTTAATCAACTTGAATTTAAAGTCAAATTAGATTGAAACTATCTCAAAAGTTAATACCAAAAGTCTAAATTTCTTTTATCGAAAATAAATAATGATTCCGACTTGCTAAGATTTATTTTCATCTTTTACTTATTTGTTTGCGTTTGTTAAGGCTAAACTATTAAGTTATATATCTTTTGCTTTTAAGGTGAAATAATATTAAAAGTACTTCTTGTGAATAGTTCTGGGGAAAGTTTTTAGGAAAGGTTCGACATTACTATCTCAGAAATTAACCTAGATAGTTTACAAGCTGAGAATTTTGCTTTCAAAATGATTTTATTTTGAGCGATAATTTTAGGTTGAGTTTTTTCTAGGATAAGTGCTAATAACAAAAATCTAGTTCCTCTTATATCGAAGGTAAATAATGATTCTTATATTACTAGTTTATGTGTTGTGCAATTCCTCCTTTCTTGTTTATTTTGTTGAAGATGTTTAAAAGATATTATTTTCCTAATAAGGTTTCGAAAATATATCAAAGTCGGATAATCTCTTAAAAAGTGAAACCACTCAAAGAAATTATTTTCCCTTATGAATTTATGAAACAGGAAGAACATGTAATCTTAAGAAGTTTGAATAAAGAAATGGGGCTTTTGAATTTATAGAAAACTCCTAGTTGTAATAACTTTCAAAAAACTACTTTTCCTTAGAAGTTATGGGAAAAGTACCATAAGGATAATTGCTCGAATAAGTTGGGAAAAGGGACTAAAAAAAGATACTTAGAAAATTGAATTTTTGACTTAGTATTACTTTTTATGTGGAACTTATAAATATTCTCCTTAAGAGTAAGAGGATATCTAATAAGTGTTACTCATCACTTAAAAGTCTTCAGAAGCATATCTAGGAAATTTGATAGCCCCTTAAAACCCCTCTAGGGAAACGCTATTCCTAAGAAGTTATAGAACAAAAATACAATTGCCCAAATAAATATTAGGGAAAGCAGAATAAATAGGAATCTTGAAAATTTGATTTTTGAGTTGCGTTAGCTTTAGGTGTAGCTTTTTAACATTTCTTCTCACTTAGAAAGAAGATAATGTTTCTAAAATGTTACTTTCATACTTAGAATGTTAGTATACTTTAGTTAGATATCTTTTACTTTTTAATTGTATTGTTCTTTCAAAATTCATGGAGACTTCTAGAGAATATGAATCTAGGAAAGTATAATTCTTGAAAAGTTATGTAACAGAAATACAATAATAATTACCTTTATGGATAAGTTGTAAGGATAAATGAATGCTCTAAATTTATAGGAAATTCCAATAGACTTATTCCAAGAAGTTACATTCACTTAGAAAGAATAAGATGTTTCAAAAGTTTTAGTTTAACTTAATAGTTATACAAGAATATTACTAAGGAATTTGATAACATCTTGAATAAAGCTTCCTCTTTCTGAGAAGATACCACTTCTTAAGAAGCTATGAAACAGTAGTAAAAAAGGAAAAATTGTGAAAACAAAAGTATACAATATAAGATTACCCGTTTAGATTGAGGTATAAATGGGAAATAGAAGTTACAGAATGAAAGTATCACAAAGAACAACTGTACAAATAATTTGTAATAAGATATTTCAAAAATACTTTTTCTGTTTAAAAGCACAAAAATACCAACAAGATATCACTGTAAACTCAATAACCTCGAGAAAATACGACCTTTTAGAATTTATAGACCAAAAAACTTCTAGGGAAAATGAGTATCATAAAGGGTTATTTAATAAAAGTACTACAGTAAGAGTGCTTGTCTTAATTGGTTGTTAAGAAAAATGTAGGGGAGAGAAAATTAAGAAATTAGGTTTACTGGTGTAGTTCCTCCGAATGGGTTGTAAGGAAGAAAGCTAGTAGAAGAAGGCTATATTTGAAACGTTTTCATTTATTTTGTTGATTTTTGGTGTAGTGTAATTTAGAATCTCTCTTGAGGTATGTTTGTGAAAAGATTATTGCTTTTTTTAGTGTTTGTATTTTTATCTTCAAGTTCTTTTCCTCAATTGTTTAAGGATATTAGAAATAAAGAGGATGCTAAGAAGATGTATGAGTATTATAAGGAAGCTTTTACTAAGAATCCTAGTAATTATGATAGTGCTTGGAAGTTTTGTGCTTTTGCAAGGTTTTATGGTTTTTACTTTGTGAGTGATAAGAAGGTAAGGGAGGCTATATTTGATGAAGCGAAGAATGCTGGTGAGGTAGCTGTGAAAGTTGATCCTGATGGGATTGAAGGTAACTATTTTCTTGGGGTTGCGTATGGGTCTTGGGCCCAGGAAAGAGGAGTTATGGATAGTTTATTCTTGGCAGAACCAATAGTTAAGTTGATGACAAAGGTAATAAAAAAAGATCCTTCTTTTAGAAATGGATCTGCATACCTCGTTAGAGGTAGAGTTTACTCTAAGGTTCCAGGATGGCCAATAAGCATAGGAGATCGCAAAAAAGCTATAGAAGATTTTGAAAAGGCAATAAAATATACAAATAGAGCTGCATATAGATATTATGCAGAATTTCTAATAGACCAAAAAGAATACAAGAAAGCAAAAGAATTGATCGATAAAGGATTATCACTAGAACCTTACGAAGAAATTGTTGTTGATGATTACGAAATAAAAACTCTTAAGCAACTTCTTGAAAAGGTAAAAGATTAGATACTTTTTTGTGATATAATATACTTATGATTAGCGAGAGTAAACTATCTATCAATACTTGATTTCCTTTTGGGAGAATTCGTAAGAATTCCGTATTACATTCTTCTAAAAATAGCGATGAAAACAAAGACTACTTTAGTTGAGAATATGAAGAAAAAGAGACTTAAGAAGAGATGTTGTAAGGAAAAAGATCCGAGGATTAAAGAAGGGCTTTTGGCCGTATTAAATTTATACGAAAGCCAATAAAAGAGACAGCAGAGATTATTGGAAAAAGTATTTGTGTAGTATCTGGCGTCATTTAAGAATCTGGAACGAAAGAAAATACAGTAGTCTTATATCTAAATTAAAATTTAATGCAGGTAGGAAACCAAAAATTAGGTACAGAGAATAGGATAGTAAATGGAATAAGTTAGAGAGTTATGACAATAATATAAGAGAGTATGTGTGGAGAGAAATGGAGGAATTGAGGCTCATACAAGACATTTTAGAATATTTTAAGAAAGTGAGAGAGTAGTTTGGTATGGGAAGACATATATAATAAATGGGGAAAATATGCAGAGATGCAGAGGAAAATTTTAAAAAACTGGAATCACTAGGAAAATTAAAGGATGATACGACTATAGGAAGGGATATTTTGGAAATGTATTTTAAAAATTTTTATAGTAACCAATAATTTTTTTGCAGAGTATGAGAAAGTGAATGATAGCTACGTTTTTTATCAAATATTGTTGAGGTATTACGAAAATTTAAATGAGGTATTTGTATGAGATTAGCTTTGAAGGTTGTAATATTATTATTTTCTTTTATTTTTGTTTTTGTTGCTTGTGCTAGTAATAAAGTCAAGAATTCGAACGAATCAAAGAATTTTTCTAATTCGAACAATAATCAAGAGAAAGTGTCAGTAGAAAAAGTATTTTTGTTTGATTCTACTGGAATTAAAGAAGTAAAACGAATTCCTAGTGATATAGAGCGTATCAAAAGTGGTGCATTGATATTTAATAGTACTAATGTAATTATTATTGTTGTTTCTTCGTATTACTCTATGGATGAAGTAACAAATGAAGTATTAAGCAAAAACGATGTTTCTAGGTTTGTTTTTGATAATTTTGTAAGGTTTAAGAATGAAAAGGATTCTAATGAAGAATATTTAGAGGGCGTTAATTTTTATAGATACGTGTTTAAGGAAGATTTTAATTTTGACAAAAGTTATGTGTTAAAGATTTTAGAAAATGGGAAAGAGAAGTTTAAAGTATTATCGATCTACAAGTGTAGTGATGAAAGTTTCCAAGAAAACATAATGTCAATTTGGGAAGGTATTTGCTGGGATAAGGAAGTAAACCTCAATATAACAGAGAAATTTATGAGACTTATACTTTCAAACTACGATATGATAAAGAAAAAAGTTCAATGGATAAATTGATGTATGATAAAGATAAAAATAATATGTATAGGTAAACTACATTATAAAGAACTCTATGAGACAAGTCGGAGGTTTGAAAAAATGATATCGGGGTTTTCTAGATTAGAGATTTTGGAACTACCCGAATCTAAAAGACCATATCCAAGAAATTTGGAAGATGAAAAAGAATTGATATTGAAACATTTAAGAGATGAGTTTTTTATTCTTCTTGATAGAGAAGGTGAGTTTTTGTCATCTGAAGAATTTGCAAAGATAATAAAAAATAATATCGATTCAGGTAAAAGTATATCATTTCTAATAGGTGGTCATCAAGGAGTTTCTAAAGACCTTAAAAATAAAGCTGATTTTGTCTTATCATTTTCAAAAATGACATTTGGACATAATATATTTAGAATAATGCTATTGGAACAGATATATAGGGCTCTATCGATAATATTTAATACGAAGTATCATAAGTAAAACAATTTACTAATAATTAGTTAGTATATCTGTTATCATCAAAGTTGTGGCGCTTGAAGATGTTTGAAAACTTAGGACAGAACACTTAAAGAGATTTAACACTTTACCAAAAGATGAAATACAAAGTCCTTAGTTTTGCTTTTAGGAATAGAAAAGTCTTATTACTCAAAGAAAATACCATTCTCAAAAAGTTATGAAAACAGAAGTTATCATAGGAGAACTCATCTAAAGAAGTTGTAAGGGGTAATGAAAGTTGAGTTTACATTGAAAAACCTTTTTGTACACCAAATCTTGTTGAGTAGAGAGTTAAGAATCTATTTAGAGCTAAGTTTAGATATTACAGGTAAAAGTATGGATAAGTCGTAATTTGCGCCTATACAGATAGTTTTGCCATTGAATTCTAAAAATGCTATGTTTGTACTGCCGTAGCTAAAAAGTTTTGAAAGATCCAAATCAACTACATCGAGATTATTTATGTTTTTAGAGAAGATACTTTGGTCTATTTTCATAGGTGAGAGCATATCTATAGGGAAGTTGAAAGCCATCTGGGGTTTGAATGCTTCTCCAACTCTCTCGAAAGTTATTATAAAGTTAAGACCAAAGACTTCTTTTATGTAGTATAGTAGCATTGCAAGTTTATTTTTTTCTTCTATAGTACTGTTTGAAGTTAGAGAATATATCTGGTTTATCATAAAGGCGTTTTTATAACCAAAATATCTTTGTACATCAAATTCTCTAAATTGCACTAATCTTAAGGCTGTAGATAGAATGTCTATGCACTTTTTGACGATCATATCTGTATCTTCATCGAATCCTATTTCACCATTACATTTTGCTACTAGAAATGTTCCTATTTCGCCACTAACTTTGAAAAAAGTTTTACCATTATTTATGATATAGTAGTTTATACCAAAAAATGTTGGTAATTCATTTTCTGTTATATTACCGTATATTGCATCAAGTTTATCTTTAAAGTATCCTATGCCCTCTATATCCAATCCTACTCTTGATAAAATCGTGTAAAGAGAAGATACAATACTCTCAACTGAAGAGAAATATTTAACATCTTCTGCTATTTTAACTATAAGATTGAGAAGTCCGAATTTACTCGTAGATACTGATGAAGATAAAGTCTTTTCATAGTAATCTTTTAAAATTTTTAGATCTTCTATGGTTACGGGTTTTTTTAGGAATAGATCACCCGTTCCTTTGATACTTTCAATGATCAATTTTTCTCTATAGGATCTTGCCTTATCTAGTAGCCCCATTTTGATGCTCCTACTTTAGGTTTAGTTTATCAAAAAGTTTTACATAAATGTCATAATATTCGGATGATGCAAACTCTTTTATTTTGTCGTCTGGTAAGTTTTCCAGAAGTTTGTCAAGGTATAGTAATACTTTTCTTATATCTTCTTTTTCTTGCTCAGATAAAGATTCAATAGCTTTTTCGACTTTGGTAGTTTTTTCTTGGATTGTTTCTTCTATCTCTTCATAAGGTGTTTCTTCGAATAAACCTTTTTCAGAGATAACTTCTGAAAATGATACTTCACTAACTTCTTCAGGTTCGGAAATTGAAAGGCTCTCGCTAAATTCTTCTGAAGTTAGCTCAGATATTTTTTCGGTAGTTTTTTCTGCTTCTTTAGGTTCACCAAAACCTATGCCAAGTATTTCTTGGGATGGTTCAGAAGTTTTGGTTTCAACTACTATATCTTGTATACCAACTTCATCAGGCATGATCGAAAAGCTCTTTTGAGA
>JBKBIJ010000095.1:0-4528 GCA_046299455.1 Brevinematia bacterium
CCAACTAAATTAATTGGTGTAATAACGTTTTTAGCGATAACTCCTTCGATATTAGAAACATTTCTCAATATTTCAGAAATAAAAGAATAGTCACCTTCTTCAAATTCTTTCTGAATAACTGCTATTATATGTTCAAGCGATAAGGGATTTTCTCTATGCTTTCTAAAAAATAGTCTTCCAACAAAGGCCAAGGGTAAAAATATCGGATAAATCGAAATCAATATCCTTTCTTTATACTTTCTAAAAACAGTCTTAGGTATAACTTCAGAAAATAAAAAAAGAAATGGCGTGATAACAATAACAGACAATATCAACGAAATGATTTCAGAAATACTGAGGCTTAAGAAAATGAAAAAAACTGAAATTGAAAAGATAACATTCCAAACAGTATTAAGCAACAAAAAAACAAATATAAATATTCGTTTATTTATTACGATAAATTCAATCCTCTTATACCTATTATTAGGTATATTAAATTTAGAAAGGTCATAAACATTTAAAGCTATAAACATCGCTTCAAGTCCAGAAGTTATAGCACTCAAAACGGAAGTTATTAAAGCAACAATAAAGTAACCTAACATAATACTTATTGAATCACAGCTTCAACATTCTCAAGCTCTAGAGGATAAACATCTGGAGTTGTCCTGAGTCCACTACCTCTAAGTGTAGCACTAGGAGAAACTATCACAGTTTTATCACTACTTGTATTGTATATAACCTTCTCATTTCCATCCCATATAAGCCTAGAAGACATGATCTTGGTCTTGTTCTGGTAATTTTCTAGAACAACATTTCCAGTTATTTCTGTCCTATTCTGATTAGGATAAAGCTTACCCTTATCACCCTTCAAAAACGAAATTACATATCCTCTTTTGAAAAATTTCACCTCTATCCCTTCAAGATCTACATTACTATCTTTGTATATAACTGATTTCTTAGCAATAAGTTCCCACATCTTTTTACTACTCTTGTAATCAGTACCCATATATTTAAATTCCTCAGCAATTAAAAGTACATTATTAGTTCCAACCTTAGGTTCAACTTTTATTATGGGTGGTTCAACATCATAATAACAACTACAAAACCAAATAGTAAGAAATACTACAAAAAACAATTTTTTCATAATTAAATGATAACAAAAAATATAACCATCTTTCTATCTAAAAACTCAACAACAAATGATCACACCAAAAAGATGCCTCAAAAATTCAATTTATCAGAGCCTTTACTTCTAGATTCCTTATAACTTATTCAAAAAAGTACTCTTATAAGATCTTTGTCTCTTAACTTCTAAAGAAAGGTGGTTTTCTTGAGTGATTGGGTCTAAGAGTTTTCTGTAAATTTATCTTACGTATTAATTAGTGTTAACAGGAGAAGTATAGCTAAAGGAATGTAGTCCTTTGAGGGGCAAACCTTTTAAGAGTTTGTCTAACCTTAGACATATTTTTGAGACATCCTCTTTCTCTAATTAAGGAGAATATTGACAACTTACACATGAAATGTAATACCAAGTCGAAAATTCAATTCCCTAAGTTTCCTTTTTCACACTTTTTTAAGTAATTATACAATTTTCTAAGTATATTTTTAAATTCCCTTGAATAGGAAAGTAATATTTTCGAAGCATTCTTTGTAAATTTTGATTTCATGTAAAAATTTTCCCCTTAATGGTATTAAAATACATTAAAGGAGAAAGACATAGATACATTTTATTCAGATAAGTTATGTTATTTCTTTTCTATAATTTCTTAAAAATGTTAGTTTTTTAGAACAATCTTCTTATGAGTTTTATATGAATTTAGAAAATCTATTTACCCTTACAGCTTGTTTAGGTAGTCGCTCTTAAAAAGCTATGTTGAAAACCTAATTTAGTTCTATTTCTTCTATCTATTCTACCAAAAGTTATTTGGATAACTTCTTTTGTGGTATCTGCTTTTATAACTTCTAAGAGGAGGTAATTTTTTGGTAATGGGGTTCTTAAAGAGTTATTGAATTTTTTAGCGATATTTTCTTTACACTTTTAAACAGAAAGATATTTTGGGATTTTGACAAAATTATAATTACTTAGGATTTTTCGCTGCGTTTCTCACTAAAGTCCATTTAGACAAATTATGTTTTAATGACTCTAAAAAAGTTTAGTTTCTTTGGAGCAAGGTTCTTTTAAAGGATTATCCAATTTCCTAGACATAACCTTAACACTTTTAAGTGTAAAAGCAAAATTTTTGAAACACAGTCCCATTTGCACTTAAAAAGTGAAAATGTATCAAAAACAAAATAAGCTACTCTTTTCCTCTTCCATTCCTAGCTACAATTTAGGAGGTACTAGAAATCTAATTTCTTAGATGTATTTTAAGCATACTCATTTTACCAAAAAACAAAACCTAAAATAACACTTAGTAAGAGTGTGCTTAGAAATAGAGAATTCTATACTTTTAAACTTTGATAATACTTGATGGTGTGGTAGTTTTTATTATAACTTTTCAGAGATTCCTTGCTAGTAAAGAAGTATTTTTAATGATATTATTTGTAAGCGATATTCTCGGATATTTTTTAGGTGGAAAATCAACATCTCTGAAACACTCCTTTTTCAAAGTTCTAACATAAATAAGATTTTCATCTTTTTATGACAAGTACTAAGAGAATTGCATCTAAGATAGAATAACTAGTTTAAGTAGTACAACTATAATAAAAATAATATAATTTTAAAATATATCCTTCAATCTAGGAAGGCTTGCATCTTTTTTAGAAAGTATAGGATAATCCATACCAGTTTCTTCAATCGGCCAAACTATACCAATAGTTTCATCATTCCATATTACACCTCTATCATACTCCTGATAATAAAACTCTGTAGTTTTATACAAAACATCAGCTAGATCGGACAGAACCAAGAAACCATGCGCAAACCCTTCTGGTATATAAAACATTCTCAAATTCTCATCTGAAAGATAAACACCAAACCATTTACCAAAAGTTTTAGAATTTTTTCTTAAATCTACAGCAACATCGAATATTTTACCTCTGACAACTCTAACAAGCTTACCCTGAGGATAAGGATCTTGAAAGTGAAGCCCTCTCAAAACACCTTTAGTAGATCTAGAATGATTATCTTGCACAAACTTAAGGTTTAATCCAATTTCACTAAAATCTCTTTCATTCCAACTTTCCATAAAGAATCCTCTTTCATCCTTAAACACCTTAGGTTCTATTATAAGTAGACCCTCAATATTAGTAGAGATAATACTAAACTTAGCCATACCAAAACTCTAATTATTGGTGTAAACAAAAAGTTAACTTTGATACTGGGAAAAACCAAAGAGGGGGCACCCCCCTTTGAAAACTTATAACTCTTCTAACTTCTCAACGACTTTCTTAGGAGAAACATCTGCTTTACCCTTCACTTTAGGTTCTTCAGTTTTAGTTTCCGATGCCTTTTTATAAGCCATTTCTGAAACACTTTCCTTATCTTCAACCTCAGCAAAAGATTGATCAATATCAGTCCTAACAGTAGATCTTCTCCTTGTATACTGAGCAAAAGCAACATCAGTAAATCCTTTCGAGAGCTGGAATAGAAATTCGTTGATGACTTCTGCCATTTGTTTAAGTATAAACTGCTTTCTCTTAATAGTAGTAACATCTAGCTCTAAAACAAGTCCTGGTTGAATATGATGAGGATTCAAAGAATAAGCAAATTCACCAAACCTTTTCATTATAAAGTCAATTCTCTCCTCGAGTATAACTCTTTCAAGAGGTTTCTCACTTCCATGCATCTTCTGGAGTATTTCCTTCAAGAATTTTATTCTTCTAAATAAATTATCCGTCTCAGGTATATAGTGAGGATTACTTTCCTCAACAACAGTATCCTCAGGATCAAGGAAACCAAGTTCTTGCCACTTAACTTCATCACTATCATCTTTATTTGCTTCAAAGTATTCCTTAGCCCAATCCCTTGGCATATACTTTAGAACCATATCATCAAAATCCTTTATTCTATACTTCCTTTTATTCTTCAGATAATATTGATAAGTAAGCTGCCATAGTCTCCTGACTTCTCTTTCAAAAGCCTCAAAGTGTCTATCATACTCTTCTCTTAACTTAACAAGTTGATTTTGATCATAGTAAGCAATCTTGATTCTATAGCTTTCTTGAGGAATTTTCTCAGGATCAGATTCTTCATATTCCTTAATAACACAAACTCTAGCATTCTTGAAATTATTAATATACTGATAACCAAGCTTACTTATGTCAAGTATAGAAGTCAAGACATTAACAGCAGAATTATAACCCCTATTTCTTATGTTCTCAATATCAAATATCTTTTTTATAACCTCCCTTATGTTAAGAGGATCATATTCATCAGGTGGAATTTCAGCCCTAAGACCTTCAATTTTATCAATAAACTTCTTTGCAAGTATAGTATACCTTGTAGAATTTTCATCATCTTTATCATCACTTGTAAAGTTTTCAATCTGTCTTATTTTTTCAAAAATAATTTCAGTTTTGTCAAGTTCAGCTTTACCTTGATCAATTA
>JBKBIJ010000095.1:4538-7755 GCA_046299455.1 Brevinematia bacterium
CCTTTCTATTTCCTTATCAATAAGTTCAATAATTCTATGTTGTATTGCTTCCTTTATTATTAATGATAACGGAACTTGATAATGATAAATAGGACTTATAAGTTCATTTTCCAGAATATTTATAGAAAGCTTAACGTCATAAACATGAACTGGATTATAAGGATTATCTCTGAAAGTACCTTTCATTATTGCGTAAGCATTTTGTCCTCTAACAAGAGCACCAACATCCGTTTTTTGTCTTAGCAACGCATTTGTTCTCTCTTCAATCTCGGTAATTTCTCTTTGTATATGTCCATGCAAGTGTCCATACATATTTACAATGGATTTTTCAACTTCACCCGTATGAAACTTATCAGGTCCAGCAATCTTATCAAGAAGCTCAACAATTTCTCTAGGTGTATACCTAGCCATCTGTCTGTTCTCTTCTCTATCAACAAAAGTCCTTACCTTCTTGAGAAACTCATCTTCCACAGTCTTTATGTACCTATTCATCATATTTTGGTAGGTAATATTGATGTAGTTGTAAATCTTATCCCTAATACTACCCATTACATCTAGCTTATCCGTAACATCAGGTGGTAGCTTTGTTATAATCCTATTCATTAATTCGTTAGTTAAATCATTAACAAACTTTTTATCCTCATTCTCCTTAGACCTACCTTCCTGAACTAAACTTTCATGGCTACCAACAGCACTTGGTATATTAGGGTCAAAAACATTAGGCCCCTTAGGAAATTGATCTAACATATAAACCTCCTTTACTAAAATTTATAGAAAAAATTCTATAAAAAAAACAACAAAATTATCAAACAAAAATGTAAAACAAAATAATTAGAGCAAAAACAGGGGAGGAAGAGCCTTAAAAAAGGCTATAGAGGTTTTCCACCCCTAGCTCCCCTGACCACTACTCAACAACTAAAACAGCGTTTTTACCACCAAATCCATCATCAACATACTCTGTTGGTTTCGGAGAAATATACTGTTCTAGCTCACTCATGTCTTTCGGCCAATTACCATCAATATAGTATTTATAAAGGTATTTACCAGAATCCCATTCAACTTCTATTTCAAATACACCATCACCATCTGGATCTTCCATAGCATAATTTGGATCAGTTGGATTCCAACCATTGAATGATCCAACTAAGTTAACTGAAGAAGCACCACCATATTCATTAGCATCAAATGTAAACTTTATAACACCAGCTTTAACAGATCCAGAAGCAACTTCTTTCTTAGCTGATTTCTTACTTTGCTTATCAGCAGTCTTTTTAGCTCCTGCAGGTGCACAGCTAACAACTGCAAAAGCAAATGCAAATCCAACTATCAACAATAGTAATCTTCTCATAAATTCCTCCTTACTTGTCTAGCGATATTTTAAGAATATAACAAACTATTGTCAAGAAAATAAAGAAAGATATCTCAAAAATTCAATTCCCTGATTCTATTTCTTCTTACTATCTCTACTAAAGACTATTCAAATAAGCTATCTTATAGTACTTCTGGTTTTAAACTTTTTAAGAATAGCATTCTCTTGGAGAAGAATTACCCGTATTAATGGAGAAAATATGATCCTAGATCAGATTTTTGAAATACTCTTCACTTAAGTAAGTAATGTACCAAAATTACAATTTCTTTGATTTATTTTTCTCTGGTTCTTACTCATACAACTTATTTGGACAATTGTTATTTTTGTTCTGTAAGTTCCAAATAAAAGTATTTTTTAGGTAAGGGGTAATATTTTTGGAATCCTCCCACTAGAAGTAGAAACTAAAGTCCAATCCCTAAACCTCTTTATCGTGAGTTCATCCTTAAATCTAGAATACTCATTCTTTCTTAAAAGATTATTCCGATAGCTACCCCTTACATTCCACAACTCCTTGATAATATTGTTTTTTTGAGTTCATTCGCTTAGTAGTCCTCTATAAATTTGGACACTCATTTCTCCCTTACAACTTATTCAAGGTAATAATTCTTATTAGATTACTTCTGTTACACATCTTCCAAAGACAGGTAGTTCACTTAAGTAAGATTCCTGAGAGATTTCTGTAAATTTAGCTTATCTATGGAATATTTGGGGTTAATAGTAGAAAGTATTGCTAAATGTTTGATTCCTGAAAAACTTTTGAATTAAGTAAAACTGTATAAAAATTCCAATTTTCCTAAGACTTTTTTCTTGGACTTATCCATACATATCATTTAGATAACTTTTTAATGACTTCTAAAGAAAGATAGCTTCTTTGAGTGAGATCCTTTTTAAAAGTTTATCTATTTCCTAGAATATTCTGAAGACTTTTAAATAGCAAAGTAACATTTTTGAATAATCCAATTTTTTCTAAGTGGATGTAACTTTTTGGGTGAATCTACTAGGGTTTCCTGTAAGTTAGAATGTTTTTTCTTTATTACAACTCATAAGTATGGAAATGATGTTTTTGGAATATTTCTTCTTTTTAGGTAAGAGAATATTAGAAAGCTACACATGATAAGGCGATGGTGTGTCAAAAATTCCATTTCTTATGGGGCTTTCTTTTTTAGATTCATTAAAACTTATTTAAAACAAACACTCTTAATAAGATTTTTTCTTAACTTCTAAATAAAAGTGGTTTTCTTGAGTAATTGGGCC
Organism: Brevinematia bacterium; assembly: GCA_046299455.1. Lineage (GTDB taxonomy): Bacteria > Spirochaetota > Brevinematia > DTOW01 > DTOW01 > SKYB106. The sequence continues at coordinate 7,162 of JBKBIJ010000095.1, forward strand.
TAGGAGTTTTCGTAAATTTATTCTTATGTATGTAAGAATCCTTCGTGTTAACATGAGAAGGATGACTAAAGACTAGATCTTTTAAACACTTTTCACTTCTTAAGTGAGAGTATACCAAAATTTGAATTTCTTTAACCTTTTTCTTATTTCTTTCCACAACTTATGTAAGTAATTAGTACTTTTTCCCATAAATTCTAAAAGAATGTAATACCTTTTATGGACAAACTTCCTTAAGAGGTTATCTAACTTCCTAAATAATATTCTGATTTGAAATGTTCCATTCTTTCTAAGAGTTACTATCACTCCTAAAGACCACTTATATACTCTCTTACGATTTTGGTAACTTTTAAGTGTAATCTCTTGAAGTGATTTCACTAGGTTTTTCTGTAAATTTAGAAGATTTTTTCTTTATTGCAAACTTACAAGTAGGAAGGTAGTATTTTTGAAATATCCTATTCTTTTAAGGTAAGAATAATGTTAACTAGCTACATCCAGAGGATAATGCTGTGTAAAAATTCAATCTAAGACTAAGAGTATCGAAACTTTCCAAAGAATCTCTCCAAGAAACTCTTTCACAGAATTATTCACCAAAGC
>JBKBIJ010000096.1:0-7705 GCA_046299455.1 Brevinematia bacterium
AAAAACCCCATCACATTTTATTCTATCTTTAGAATAGGGTTTTATTATGATTCCATTACCAAAATTAAACTTAACTTTCCTCGAAGATAAATTGACAAAACACCAAATATTAGCTTTGTTACTTCTTATTCTCCAAAAAACAACTTTGTTCCTAGACCTTACTAAATCTAAGCTCCCATCTTTAATAAGCTCGTAAAATTCCTGATAAGTATCTTCAATATTGTGATAAACTGTATTTATTTTTATATCATTTTTCCAACTCAAACTTCTCAATGAAATGTTTGCTTTATACAATCCAACAGTACCCTCGTTTAAACCTATACACTCATATTTAGGGCGTATCCCCTCACCTGCACTACCAAATCTCGACAAAAAAAACCTTAACAATAACCCTTTCTGACCTTCTCTTAACAAAGGATTTCTATCTATAACTGGATTTTCAGTATCATGAGTATCAACTGCGTAAGAAACACTTATTTTTCTTTTCCTTTTAGAATTAAAATTTTCAAGCATTCTAGACAATTTCAAAGTTTTCTTTATGTAATCTTTAGAAATATCATACCAAATATCACCACCTAAAATAAGGTCAGCACCCAACTTATAGTAGTTTTTAAAATCGTACCCCATTCTCTCAAAGAACATACCAACATTAGGAAACTTTTTTCTTACCTTGCTAATAGTATACCTTATAACATAAGGGGTTATCCTATCTGAAACAGGAAAATTAAAATTGCCATTGTATATAGAGTCAAAAACATGATCAGTATAATCCCATCTAACAAAGTCAAACCCAAATTTCTCAATAATCTTCAAGGGAATTTTCGAAAAAAAGTTTAATACTTTCCTATCTAACCTTGGTGGATTCTGAGGATCAGGAAAAGAATTGGGCATTATATTATCATAGAATTTGTACGGTGTAAGAATACCAAAAGCATGATCTCTATGATCTCGGCCCTCTAAATTAATATACTTAAATTCTGGATAATTCCCATTCTCAACATAGTGCGAAAATTCAGGTACACCAACACCATTCCAAGTATGCGATGGGATTGTCCATAATCCTCTCATAACAAGCTCATAAACACATTCAAGATGTGCTGTTCTAATAGTATTAACATCACCTTTATACAAAACTTTCAAATTAAATTTTTTTAGCTTCTCTCTAACAATCTCTCTGACTTCTTCATGAATCTTTGATTGATATTCTCTAGAAAGTTGCTCTTTTTGAGAAAGATTATCTGCCAATTTAACAACACCATCACCATATTTCTGAAGTTTTATCCATCTAAAAAATTCTGGATATGTCAAAACAATCCTAGAGAATTGAGAAGTATGTGGCTCTAAATCAAAACCAACAACTTTACCCAGAAGATGAGAAGTCTTTATAAAAAACCTAACTTGATCGTAAGCAGAAATAAGTGACAGATAGAACTTATTTATAAAATCATCAGATATTATACTTAAACAATCAATAGCATATATTATTCTAAAAGCGTGATCAAAAAAAGGAGATAAGTGTATTCCATTAACTCTAAGGCAAGGCAATACTTTTACAGCATTTATAAAATCTCCATGTAAAACATTCTTAGGTGAGGTAGATCTAACGTTTACAAAACAAATAGAAGTTTCTCTCATCCAATCACTACCACTATATCTAGCAATAGGCGAATTACATTCGCCTTTATGCTCATACAATAACTTAAGGAAGAAAGCAAAAGAATACATAGGTAGAGACAAAAGTTCAGATGGTGTTTTTCTAATATATCCATTTTTCAAAAATTCATCAAAGAGATCTAACCCAACTTTTTCCATTTCAGACCTATCAAATCCCTTATCTTCGGCTTCAGAAAGTGCCAGCAATAAAACTTTATCAAGCATATCTCCGTATTCCATATCTCCTCCAATAAAACAAATTACGTACCAAGAAAATCTCTTAACTTGTCAATAGTAATTCTTTTATCACCAAAATATGAAAATCTCTCAATATACTTACCAATTATGTCAAACTCTATGTTTACAAAGTCGCCAATTTTTAAATACCTTAAATTCGTATTATCATAAGTATAAGGTATAACAACAACAGAAAAAATTCCTAAAGAATCATCTATTTCATAAACAGTCAAACTTACACCATCAATTGCAACAGATCCCTTAAACACAACATTCTTCAAAAATTCTTTACTGATAGAAACACTTAATTTGTAACTACTTTTAAGTTTACCGATTTTATAAACCTCACCCATGGTATCAATATGACCAAGAACTATATGTCCATCCAAAAACGTTGTAGGAGTTGAAGGCAATTCTAAATTCACAATACTACCAACTCTGAGTTTAGGAATATTTGTTTTCTGACAAGTTTCATAACTTGCAAAAAAATAAACTTCTTCACTCGTTTTTTCAACAACAGTTAAGCAAACACCATTTACAGCAACACTACCGCCTACTTCAACAATTCGAGATATATCTTTGTTACTAACACCTATTACTCCCTCTAAATCTCCATCAAGCGACTTTGTAACAATACCAACGTACTTTACTATACCAGAAAACATAACATTTAGTATACTATTAAACATCACATTTTTTCAAAGATAAAATTTAGTCCTACAAAATATACCGAACTAATATCACTTTGAATTTTCTTTAAGAAATTCTTCCAATTCTTTTAGTTTTCTTGCAGCACCCACGAAATCACCACTACCAGTTAGTTTCTTATATTCTTCAATATACTGTATTGCTTTTAACAAAATAGTTTTACCAATCTCTTGTCCTTTATACACTGTAGACACAGTTTTCTCTAAATCAGTTATATCAATCTTCTGACCAGATAATAATCTAGATATGGATTTTAAAACATCATCATCCCAAACAACTCTCTCTCCATCAGAAGTTGCAATTTTTCTAAACTCTGGTATTTTTGCCTCCTCAGCCTGCAAATAAATAGGCTCATAATAAAGCAAAGAATCCTCTATTGGTAATATTATCATATTACCTCTAAGCACTTGTGATCCCTGTTGATTCCAAAGAGTTATCTGGGCAGATATCTCAGGATCTTGACTTATTCTAGCTTCTATCTGCAATGGGCCAAAGACTAACCTATCCTTGGGCATTTTGAAAACTACAATGTCTCCATAATTTTCCAAATCACATCTTGCAGCCATCCAAGCAACAAGGTTATCCTTGTCTTTTGGCGTAAACGGTAACACTAAAATAAATTCTAATTTCTTATTACCAGGTAGCTTTGTAACAACATAATACGGTTCAACATACAAACTATTACCAAACCTTATCTCCCTAGCAATATTCCATACATCCTCCTGATTGAAAAATACTTCTGGGTCTCTCATGTGGTATATTCTATAAATCATACTCTGAATTCTAAAAAGTTTCTCAGGGTACCTTATGTGCCTTCTTAGATCCTCATCCATCTCCTGAATATCTTTAAGCTTGATACCAAAAATTTTACTAAAAACATTTATAACAGGCTCATTCTTATCAACAATATAAAAATCAACATCACCATTATAAGCATCAACAACAACTTTGACAGGATTCCTAATATAGTTTATATCATCATAAAACTTAGAATAAGGGAACTGATCTGAAATAGTATAACCATCTATAATCCAGTACAATCTTCCTTTAGATATAACAATATAAGGGTCCTCATCGTAATATATAAATGGCATTATCTTATCAACCCTTTTAAGTACTTGTCTATTTATAACGATTCTAGTATCATCTTTTATATATTCAGAGAAGAGTATCTTTACATCCTCATTAAGGTAAATAGCAAATAAAAGCCTTTTCCAAAAATTATCGAGCTTTATACCTGCTTTACCAGAGTACTTTACATAAACATTCTCTTCTCCTTTATCAGAAGAAGATGAAGGGTAATCAAACTCTTCTATATCAGCATTAACAAAGATATAATGATCAGTCAACTCTCCAAAGTATATTCTAGGTTCATTGATAGTCAATTCAGGATAAGAAGAAATAGGAGGTATATCCTTAACAAAAAGTTTAGGCATACCATTAGGCATTATTTCGTTAACGGGACTTACAACAACACCTATACCATGAGTATACCTAAAATGAACATTTATCCAACTTCTAGAAGTACCTGGTAGCGAATCTACATCTAGTTCTCTAGCTGATATCATAACTTGTCTAATGGTACCACTTAAATAATATCTGTCAATATCTATATCGTTAAACTTATAATAGAATCTTATAGTTTGAATTTGCCTATAAGTATCACCCAAGGGTTTCCAATCCCAAAGTCTAAGGTTTTGGACAACTTCACTATTCCTAGATATAACAGAAGGAGTAAGGGGTTTATTATCAAAAAACACTTCTTCGACGTTGTTTAATCCGTAAGCAACAAGAGTTGCATCTATATTATTTTTTATAAAAATTCTTTGTTTATCAAGCTCTGAAGGCTTAACAATAAAAGTCTCAATAATAGAAGGATATATAATATACATTACACCAGAAAAAATAAAAACAGCACTAGATAGTATGATTATATTCTTAATCTTATTACTAAACAAGAAAAATATTGAAACTATAGAAAGAATTATCAAAAGCACGCCAATTATTCTTATAACTGGCAGAATAGCATAGACTTCCTTATATCCAGGTCCACTAAAAAGACGGTTATCAATAAACATTATATGATAAGGAGTAACAAAGGCAACCCTAACACCCAAAACCAAAAGCCATACTATAAGAACAAATATCGAATACAAGAAAATTCTCCTTGATACCTTGTTCGGCATTCTACCTGAAACAAAAGCAACCCAAAAACTAGGTCCATAAAACCCTTCTTGAAACCTTAGATACAAATACAAAATAAAAATTGTAAAAGCAGAAACTAAAAACAAAAACCATAAAACGTTGTTAAAAAACGTATTAATAAAAGGCAAGGAAAACATATAAAATTCCGCAGGCATCCCAAAAATAGGATCAGTATAATCTAAAATACTAACTCTACTGAAAAACTTAGCTATATCCATCCAGTCATTCGTCATCGCAACATAACCAAAATAACCCGACACAAAAAGAATGATCAACCAAAAAAGTATATTTGAAAACTTCTCAATTGCTTTCATAAGCTCAAATTCACTAACTCTTATAAACCCAATAGGAAACTTTGGAAAGAATAACTTTATAGGTACGTAAATAAATAAAAGAAATCCAATAAATACAAAACCAAAAGTTACCAAAAATATCACTACTTTATACTCTATGACCTTCCAAAAAACAACAGAATACCCTACTTCATTAAACCATAAAATATCAACTATAAAACTTACCACCGCATCCAAAACAATGATAGCTATAATACCAACTACAGCAACTATTATACCAAACCATACATCCTTAAAAAACACAACTCTTTTCCTAATGTAACTTAAAGTAACCTGCAAGATAAGAGGAATAAGAAAAATAAGAAATATTATAAACTTAACCATACAATAAACCTCCAAATAAGTATAAATTCAAAAATAAAAACGTATCAATTTAAAAAAGAGGGTGTTTCAAAAATTCCATTCCCCAAATTTTTTCTCCAATTTATTCACCCTTAAAACTCGTTCATTGTAGTTACTCTTATATGATATTTCTTTTCCATAAACTATTAAGAGTAATAGTTTTTTGAATTGATTACCTTTACAAGTTCTAAAAAGATAACTAACTCGAAAATCAAGAAACGTATAACTAAACAAATTAGAATAAGGATGAAACATATCCTATTAAGACAATTGCTTCTACAACATTTTGGTTTATAACTTCTAAGGAAAAGTTGTTTTTATTGGACTTATATAAACTTACAAACCTTTATAAATTTTGAAACAAAACGCTTTGTGAAAGAAGAAAACATATAACCATTGTTCCCAAAAACTACCATTCTCAGTAAGTTATTGGACAAGAAAATGTCATAACATAACTTAGTTGAATTTGTAAGATGTTCTTAGAAAATTAAATTTTTAAAACAGCTTTTACCTAAAATTGCTTTTAGGAATAATAAGTCTAATTTAGAAAGAAGGGGATAACTCAAAAATACTACTTTCCTACCTACAAGAGATTATGAAAACAGTAATACCATAAGAAAGATTATCTTAATAATCTACAAGAAGAACAAGTAAAAAAGACCTAGAAATAAATTTAATTTTTGATATAACCTCCACTTAACTGAATTAGCTTTAACGAAGAACTTAGGAGAAAAAGACTTGAAAAAAGAATATAAACCTGAATGTTATCATTAAAAACTAAGCGACTAGAGGAGATGTATATAGCAAACTATCCTATCGAAAGTTATCATCGAATATTATTCTACTTTTGTCAAAAGCTAATAAAAGCATGTCAAAAGTAGGATTATTCCCTAAAAGACAACTCTTTACATATTTTCAAAAAATGTAAAGATAATTATAGTTAGGAAAGAAGATTATAAAACGAGATTCAGAGTTAAAACCAATTAAGAACAAAAAATTTAACTAATGGATAAAAGAAAATAAAGAGGTTAGCTATCAAGATAACTATAATCATTATGTACTCTCCGTAAATTACAAAGAAAGTAGGTATTTTCTCAAGCTTTACTTCTGCTACCATAAATCCTTTTTCAAAATCATTTATTTTTGAAATTATCTTACCGTAAGGTAAGATTAGAGCTGTTTTCCCAGTATTAGTTGCTCTAATCAATGGTAAACCAGTTTCAATAGCTCTAAACAGTGCCCCTACTAAATGTTGCCATTGGCTCTTTACACTTCTTGCCCAACCATCATTTGTCATATTTACAAGAACATCAGCTCCAAACATTCTTAGTCTTCTAGTTATATAAGGATATAGATCTTCAAAACATATTATTGGTCCCAAATTTACTACTACACTTGGTTTTATCTCAACACTCACAACTAAAAATTCTTTTCCAGGAGAAATTTCTCCACCAACTATCAAATTTATAGTCTCTCTTAACTGAGGTATATATTCAGCAAATGGTGTCCACTCACCAAACGGCACAGTATGAACTTTATCGTATCTAGCAACTGGTTTACCTTGATAATCAAAAAATAAAGCACTATTATAATACTTAGTAATTTCTTGGATCACTCCAAAAGTTTCACTACCTCTCTTAACAAAAGTATTTGTCAAGGTAACTTCTCTGTGAGGATAAGTTAAAATTATAGGTTTTTTTATATACTTTGACACATTCATAGCTCTAATACCAAATAGTCTTCTATACTCATAGTATGCATTCACAGGATCTCTTAGTATACTCTCACATCCCACTACTATATCCGAGACATTTCCTGCCTCTCTATACAAATCTATAACCTCTTCAAGCTTCCCAAAATCTTCAGCTAAAAGTTTATCCCAAGGAGAAAAATTTGGTTGTAATAACCCAAACTTTACAATTTTCTTTTCAGAACTATCATACACACTCTTTGCATCAAGGTATAATGTTAAACCATACATAAACAAACTCAACATTATTATCACAGGATAATAAACTCTCGTCAAAGAAACTAAATAAGGAATAAAATCCCCGAAAAAATCTAACTTCTTTACCACTATAACTACAAAAACAACTATTAAAGGTATCACTAATGATATAATTGCTATTCCAATAAGATAAGATTTCGTAACAATTAGCAAAAGCGAGTAAATACCAAAAACCACTAGTATAGATCCCAAAACATAA
>JBKBIJ010000097.1:0-7702 GCA_046299455.1 Brevinematia bacterium
GAAAAATCACAAAAACAGGAAAAACAGAAATAAAACAGAAAAAAATCTAGAAAAACATATTCGGAAATATTCATTCTACTATTTGTGGGTGTTCGAAATTCTAAAATATTGCTAAGAAAGTAGATAATCCCTCAGGAACACCCATTATTTAAACAAACTATTATTCTTAAGAATTGTGTAATAAAGGTACGGTGAACATAAAAAGAAACATAAGAAAAGTGAACCAAATTTAATTTCTGTACAGCAAACCTTTAGATTTTATCTGTTAATATTCCCTTCAAATAGAAAGAAGATGATAATTCAAAAATGTAATTTTCTAACTAAGTGTTCAGAAATATATCTAGGAAGTTAGATAATATCTTAAAAAGCCTATTGCTTAGAAAACTACCATTCTTATATCCTGTGTAAGGTGTGGATAAGAGAAGGTTAGGTAAAAGTAGTTATCTAATGTTTTCCTTAGAAGGATGCTTAAAAAAATATTACCCTTCTATTTAATGGTGTTCAAAAATATATCTAAAGATTGTGTAATCTCTTGAGAAGGTTTATGCTCTAAGAAACTACTTTCTTTAGAAATTATGGGATGGGAATACCATAATAGAATTTATCTGAATAACTTTTAGTAAAGACAGGTGAAAGAGAGAAACCTAAAAGGTTATATTTTTAACACAGCTTTCTAATACCAACTGTCTAAATGAGTTTTAAGGAAGAATAGGTGTTATAAATTTATAGAATGCCCATTAAGGGATTCAATTCAGTAAAATTATCTTTTTAAGAAGTTATGGGAAATTAATATTCTTTACACAACTTATCTAAGTAGATTGTAAGGAAAATTCGGGGTAAGTATTCTGAGGAAGTTGGATTTTTGCAAGGCTTTTTGTTAGGTTGCATTTTATGAGCAAGTAGAATTGTGGGTTAGGTGTTGAAAAGGTAGATGTTTTTTTCTGTGATTATGATGTCGAGTTTTTGATCATGTTTTTCTTTGGGTATATATTTAATTTTTTGGCATTCGTAAGCAAGTCCAATTTTTAATCCTATTCTTTTGGAATTTTTAGAAAGAAAAGTGTCGTAAAATCCACCTCCATAGCCAATTCTATAACCCTCTTTGTCAAATCCCACTAGAGGCACTAATATAAGGTCGATGTAATTATTGAATGTTTCACCTTCATAAGGTTCTAGGATTCCTTTGTAGCCAGTTATGAGTTTAAAGTTATGTGGTACCTTAACTGAAATCATACCTTCATTTGTTACTTTTGGAAGTAATATAACTTTTTTCTCATCGAATGCTTTACTTAACAAGTTCAATGTCATCACTTCTGAGTTTATAGATATGTAAAACATTACTATATTTGATCTTTTCCATTCAGGTGTTGAAAGTAGTTTTTCGTGTATCGTTCTTGAGTATTCTATTTGATTTTGTATTGGTAATGAATCTCTTATAGATATTAAATATTTCCTTATTGATTTTTTCATCTGCTAAGTTGTGTATTTATCTTCAAAATCTAGAGAGTAACTTACTTCTTCTTTTCTTGTTGCGTATGGTGGTTTAGGAAAGTCTATAACTAGGGGAATTTCTATATCTGGTTGGAATAATATCATCGTACCGCTTTTTATTCTTTTTGCCTTTTCTTTGAATTCTATTGGTAGATATTTATAAGCTTTGTTTTCTATTTCTCCGGAGTCAATTCTACCGATTACTTTTATACTAGAATTAGATATTATTCTTGGTTCAACTTCGCTAGCCATTTGTTGTGCTCCTATGAGTATTATACCTAAGCTTCTTCCCCTTTCTGCAATATCAACTAATAGGTTCTTTATTGGACTTACACCTGTTGATGGTGCATATTTATTGAGCTCGTCGATCATTACAAAAATGATTTCTTCGGGGTTTCTCTTGCCAAGATATAACTCAGAAAGTATACTACCGACGACAAACCTTTGAGCTCTAAAAGATAGGAACTTGTCTGAAATACTTACAACAGAAACTCTTTTTTCGTTCCATTTTACTTCTCTTGAATCTCTATTTAGAACCATAAAGTTTATATCTTTAGCGCTTACTGAAAACCTTCTTATGAACTTAGAGATAGTTTGTACTGGTGCTCTTGAGGGGAAAAAGAATTTTTTGAGTTGTTCTGATATATTACTCAATTCTTCAGATTCGTACAAAGATAATTCTAAAAGCTCTGATAGAGAGGTGTTTACTATATTTTCTTTTAGGATTTTTTCTTTGATATTACTTTTGTTTTTGGGATAGAGTGAAGTTATATTGAATGTTATTTGCCGTTTATCTATGTTTAATGTGATCTCTAGCCTATTTTCGGGAGAAGTTTCAGCTGTATTTTTCATTACATTAGAGAAATGATTTAGTACATAAGTAAAATTGTCATCTTCTCTCTCTTCTTGGTCGAACATGTATTCAGATAGTTTTTTTATAAAGAAATCTTTGATTGACCAGCTATATATTGCTAAATTCTTCTTCTTTGTAACTTCTTTTGTTAGTGGTCTATCTGGGTCATCTGGATCTGGTGGAGTGTAGAAATTGATATCTTTTTCTTGGAATGGTTTTGGGTCTATGCCTAGTTTTTCGAATTGTTTTTTAGATTCTTCATCGGTTTTAAAGTAAGTATTTTCTTTGTCGATGTGTAGTAAATCTTCTCCTTTTACACTGAATATTATTGCTCTAGTTCTTCTTTTTTCCTTATCATCTATTGTTTTGGAGTATATCATTGAATGTATTAAAAACAATGCATAAGATGTCTTTGTGGCTATTCCCGAAACTCCAGAGATTGATACATGTGCTCCCTTTTGTCCGTTTATAAATTCCCAGTTTATGTATGCAGCTTCTCCATTTTTTAATATTCCTGCTGGGATTAAATTTTCTTTGTTTTCCATATTTATAGCTTTTTTAGTCTCACTAGAACCTAGAACTTTATAGACTCTACTACCAGGTTCTGGCGAAGTAATACCTGTACCGACTATTGATGTTGTTCTTACATAAGCGATATGATACTTTTGAAAAGGTATTGTCCCCTTCATGATCTCTTCATTAAAACTGTGAAATTCTACTCCTTCAAATCCCTTAATAATATTTGTAACAACCCCGTAAAAAACAATATTTCCCACATTTTTTATATTGTTAACTACCATAACTATATCATCAACAAAAGCTGGATTGTCATCATGCACATGAAACCAAAATTCAAAAGGTGTTGAATCTCTTGTACCTATAACTATACCTACTTCCCTATTACCTTCCTGATTCATGGATAAAGTATGAATACCAAATCAAAATTTTATCAAGATAATAGTAGAATTTTTTTTCAAGAATCCATAGGTTGTAGTATAAACAATTTACCCTAAATCTCATTTATTTTATATACTCCCCCATGTATTTGATAATTTATAGTGATTTACTTTAATATTGTGAAACTTTGGAGGGTGAGTATGGCAAGGTATATTGTTGTTGGTGGTGTTGCTGGTGGCATGAGTGCTGCTGCGAGGTTGAGAAGGCTTTCAGAACATGATGAGATAATAGTTTTTGAAAAAGATAGTTATGTTTCGTATGCGAACTGTGGGCTTCCTTACTATATTGGAGGTGTTATATCTGATAGAGATAAACTTTTTGTTCAGACACCAGATTCTCTCAGGAAGAGGTTTAATATTGATGTTAGAATAAATAATCAAGTTTTATGGATAGATTCGAAGAAGAAGATTGTAGGAGTGAAGGATCTTTTGGTGAGTAAGGAGTATACAGAATATTATGATAAGCTTATTCTTTCTCCAGGTGCTATTCCTGTTATGCCTAATATTAAAGGTATTGAGATAGACAAGGTTTTTAAGCTTAGGAATGTTGATGATGCTGATAGAATAAAGGTGTTTGTTGACAAAAATAATCCTAAGAGAGTTTTGATTATTGGTGCTGGGTACATTGGTCTTGAAGTTGCTGAAAATTTACACAAGAGAGGTATGTATGTAACAATTGTTGAACTTGATAAACAAGTTATGCCTCTTATTGATTATGAAATGGCTTCAATTGTTCATGATCACCTTAAGATGAAGGGTATTGAATTCTACTTAAGTGATGCTGTTGTTTCTTTATCTGATGAAAACAATAAGGTTAGGGTAGAACTTAAGAGTGGTAGGGTTCTGTTTTGTGATATGGTTGTTGTGTCTGTTGGTGTGAGACCAAACGTTGAACTTGCTAAATCGGCTAATCTTAGAATTGGTGATAGGGGTGGAATACTTGTTAATGAATATTTACAAACAAGTGATCCAGATATTTATGCCATAGGTGATGCTATAGAAGTTAAGAATTTTATTACGGGAAAGAGTACTATTATTCCTCTTGCTGGTCCGGCTAACAAACAAGGTAGAATTGTTGCAGATAACATAGTGTACGGTAATAAGGTAAAGTACGATGGTACTATTGGTAATGGGATAGTCAAAGTTTTTGATCTTACTGTTGGGGTGACTGGGCTTAACGAAAAGGTTCTTAACTCTGAAGGTACACCTTATGAATATACAATAGTACATTCTTATTCGCATGCTACTTATTATCCAGATTCTTTACCACTTTCTCTAAAGGTTATATTTTCTCCTGCTGATGGTAAAATACTTGGTGCTCAATGTGTTGGATTTGAAGGAGTTGATAAAAGAATAGATGTTATTACTTCTTTTATCCAGAAAGGAGGAACGATTTATGATCTTGTAAATTACGAACAAGGTTATGCTCCACCTTATTCCTCTGCGAAGGATCCTGTTAACCTTGCTGGTTTTACTGCAGATAACATAATCAAAAAACTCGTCAAACCAATATATTGGAACGAAATAGATAGTTTAGATTACTCCAAAACAGTTCTAATTGATGTAAGGACTGACGAAGAGTTTAAACAAGGTACAATAAAAAATGCCATTAATATTCCAGTTGATCAGCTGAGAAATAGATTGGAGGAAATACCAAGAGATAAAGAAATTGTTGTCTTTTGTAGGGTAGGGCTTAGAGGTTACATCGCTTCTAGAATATTACTCCAGAATGGATATGAAAATGTTAGAAATCTTGTTGGTGGTTATCTTACTTATTATTATGTAACTTCACCTCAAGGTAATCCTAACAGATTTGGGGAAGAGTTTGATACAGGTCTTGTTGAGTCAAAAGTTTTTAATGTTCAACCAGAATTACCTAGAAGAAAGATGAATATTGATGCTTGTGGTTTGCACTGTCCTGGACCAATTTTAAAAGTTAAGGAAGGTATAGAGATGATAAATGTTGGAGATTTGCTAGAAGTTAAAGCGACGGATCCAGGTTTTTATAATGATGTAATATCTTGGGCTAAGGTGACAGGTAATAAGATTGTTTCTATAAATATGGAGAAGGGAGTTATTAATGCGTTGATAGAAAAAGGAACCAGTGTAGGTGGTCAGCCTCAAAAAAGTGTTTCTGGTGAGAAAACGATAATAGTGTTTGATAACAACTTAGATAAAGTTATAGCGTCTTTTATCATTGCAAATGGTGCTATAGCGATGGGCAAAAAAGTAACAATGTTCTTCACATTTTGGGGATTATCTGTACTCAGAAAACAAAAGTCTAAAGTAAAGAAGAATTTCATGGAAAGAATATTTGGTATTATTTTACCAAAAGGTACTAATAATCTTAAACTATCTAAAATGAATATGTTTGGTATTGGACCTTTGATGATAAGGTGGCTTATGAAGAAGAAAAAAGTTCAATCTCTTGAAAGTATGATAGAGAACGCCATTAAAAATGGAGTGAAGATAGTGGCTTGTCAGATGTCAATGGATTTGCTAGGTATAAAGAAAGAAGAACTTATAGATGGTGTTGAAATAGGTGGAGTTGCTTATTATCTTGAGGCAACTGAAAACTCTAATGTTAATCTATTTATCTAAAATTTTGTAAGTTGAAAGAGTTTTTACATTAGCTTTTCCAAAACTGAAAACAAAAATATCTTACTACTTTTAATCTCCTCCATTCCAAAAGGTTATATGTGGTCTACAGCTAAAATATCACAAAGAACTTAAATCTAAATTAAAGATAGAATATCTTTATGGTATTTCTCTTTTCTTAACTTCTTCTTCATTACAAATTATTTGAATAGAAAAAGCTATTTTTGAAATATCTTATTCAGACATTTTCTCTAATTACGTTATTTTGTTCTATGACTTATTTACTTTGAGCAAGAGATTTTAATGGATTATTCAATTTCATGGATTATACAAATTATTAGATATATTTCTGAGCGTCCTTAATTGGTAAAGTAATATTTTTGAAATACCTTCATTCAATATTTGTAAGATGGAAAAGATGTGTATAAAATATTTTTACCAAAAATGGATAAGAAAGAGAGAATAGAGTTTATACTAAAAGAAAAATTGTTGTTTATAATAAGGACAGATGACCTTGAGTCTGCTATGAGGTGTTTTGATGCCCTTGTTGAGGGTGGAGCTAAGGTTATAGAGTTTACTTCTACTATCCCTAACTACGATTTGGCAATAAAGAAAGCTAAAGAAGTTATACTAAATGATGGAATCCTTATTGGTGCTGGTACGGTACTTGACAAAACTTTAGCGATCAAAGCTATGGAAGGTGATCCAGATTTTATTGTTAACCCAATTCAGAATTTTGAAATATTTGATGTTATACCAAATGATAGGGTAGTATTTCTAGGAGGTTTTACACCTACAGAAATAATTTTAAGTTATAAAAGGGGAGCCGATTTTGTAAAGATATTTCCAGCCTCTGTTTTGGGGCCTAAATTTATACGAGCTATTAAAAAGGGGCCTTTACCATTTGTTAAAATCTTAGCAAGCGGCGGGATGGATATCGAATTGATAAATGATTATATTATGGAAGGAGTTGATGTAATAGGTGTAGGAAGTGAGGTTGTGAGTAGAGAACTTATAAAAGAGAAAAATTTCTCTAAAATTTGCACCTTAACCAAAGAGTATATATCAAAGGTAAAAGGGATATAAACTTATTTTTGGTCAGAAGATCTGATTGTTAAATATTTAACTTTTACAATTAGGTTTATATTTGTTAAGGATTTCTTTTAGTGTTATTCCTATAAGCATGTCACACTTTTTTACTATTTTCAATTGTCACATCCTCCTTTTTCAATTTTTTCTATGCCCTCCTCCAAGGATGATTGGCTGAGGGAACCACTTTCGTCTTCCTCTTCACTTTCGGCTCCTCTCTCACCAATGTTTCAACATAAACCCTTTCCTTTAAAAACTCTTCCTCTTCCTCATCCCTCTTTAATTCACCTTTACCTCCTACTCTAACAAAGGATATCCTTTTCCCCTCATACAAAAACTCAATCTTTCCCTCTGAACTCTCCGATATCTCAATCCAAGTCCCTGCAAAACTTCTTATCCCGTTTGAAGGTAACAACTGATAAACCTCATTCTGAAACTTATCTGTATTGTCCTTATTTACCTTTCTTGCTTGCCTCTTTGAAAAAATAAGATCAAGGTCTTTGTCCTCTGGCACTTCCCTGTAAAGACTTTCTACCTCATGTGTATATCGGTTATTACACCAAGGTAAAAAGTTCTCCCTTAAAAATCTGTTCGCTTCTTCGTAATTCTTTATATCCCTAAGCCTCATCTCCTTTACCAGTCTATCCTGAAAAAACCTAAATTTCCTCTCTATCCTTCCTTTTGCCTGAGGCGAATTCGCATTTATTAGCTTTAT
>JBKBIJ010000098.1:0-7670 GCA_046299455.1 Brevinematia bacterium
TTGTAAAAGATACTCTAAATAAGGTTGAATTGGATGTTAGTGTTATAGTTGGTTCTACTTTACTAAAGTTTAGGGATATTAATAAGCTTTCTGTAGGTGATGTTATAAGGCTTGATCAGAGTATAAAGGACAATATGATAATGAAAATTGAGAATAAGGATAAGTTTTATTGTAGACCTGGTAGAGTCGGTAAGAGAGTTGCAGTTCAAATAACAGGTATAATAGAAAAGCTATCAGAAGATATATTAGAATTAGTTTTAAGGGAGGTGGAAGATTAGTATGTTTGGAGGAGAAGGTCATCTTTCACAAGAAGAAATGGATGCACTACTTAGTGCAACTGATTCGTTTGATGCTTTCAAAAGCTTTGGTGGTACTGGTGTGGTTGATACTGGGGAAGGAATTTTAACAGAAGTCGATAGAGCTAACTTAACTGAACTCTTTAGGCAATTATTAGAAGCCCAGAGAAATATGATTAGGGCTCAGATCCAGGGAAGAGAAGTATCTTTTTCAGCTATAACTATAGACACTTTTGATATGTTGAAGCTTACCACAGAAGTTGTTGGTGAATTGCTTGATGCGAAGTTTAATATATCTGGTAACATTACTGGTGAAATTCATTTTATCTATCCTTCTTCTACTGTTCTTGCGATAGCTAATCCTTTGATGGGTGATGAATCAAATACAATTTTGTCCGATGCAGTAATAACTATCTTCCAGCAGATTGTTTCAATGATTATTTCTAATTTTGTTTCTAATTTGTCTGAAAAAACCGGTAGAACGTTGGCAGCCAGTGCCCCAATTGTGCAAAAACTTCCTGATATAAAAAGTGTATTATTTCCCAATGTTCCTTTAGTTATGATTTCTTTTTCAATGACTATAGGAGTAAGGCAGGGTAGAGTCTATTTTGTTATTCCTCAGAATACAGCAAAACAAATAATTATCTCTTACACCACTAAGAAAATGCCTGAAGTAGAAAGAAGTACATCAAGATCCAAAAGTGAAACAGAGGAAGAAGGAAGGTTGGTTGTTAAATCTGTTGAATTTGGACCTCTTGAGGAGGTTCCTACTGAAGCAGAAGGTTCTCTTACCTTAATATTAGACGTTCCTGTCCAGATAACGGTTGAGCTAGGTAGAACTAAAATGTTAGTAAAAGAAGTCTTACAATTAGGTGAAGGTTCTGTAGTTGAGCTAGATAAGTTAGCAGGTGAACCAGTAGATGTACTCGTGAATGGAAAGCTTATCGCCAAAGGTGAAGTAGTTGTTATCGAAGAAAACTTTGGTGTTAGAATCACAGAGATAGTAAATCATATAGATAGAATGTTCAAATACTCCGATAGAGGTTAATGATATTGTTTTTGAATTTTAGGTTTAATTTAAGTTTCAGTAGATCTTTTTAGATAATTAATAGAGAGGAAAATGATTACAGAAGAGAATATTGAAGGCTTTGAAAGAATAACAAAAATACTATCATATCTTAAGGATAACAAGAGTATCTTAACTATAAAGACTGAGAATGGTATAACTCTTTCTTCACAGATAAAGGAATTTTCGCCCAATAGTATTACTCTTAAGGATGTAACGGTTGTTACTGGCAATTCTTCCATAGATGAGTGCATTGGCCAAAACTGTTCTTCTGAAGCATCCTATGGTGCTAATACTGTTAAGTTCGATACAACTTTGGTTGATAAGTCTAGTATTAGGTTCCCTTCAAGATTGATAGTACATCCAAAAAGAAAGTATGTAAGAGTTTTGATAAAAGGTAATCCCTTGGTAAGTAATATGTATTCGATATTTTCTATGAAGGTTATAGATCCAACTATAAAGGATAGTAGTCTGCAGCAGAAAATTGATGCTGTTTTAAAGACGATAGAGAGTAACGTTAGAAGAAGTGAAAATTATGATTTCGCTAAAGTTTTTCTGTTCGATGGTTCCGAAAAAGGTGTAATTTATCAGATTGTTAAAATGATGAAAAAACCTTTTGCTGTACTCGATACTAGAAATATTAAGCTAAAAGAAGATTTTATCCTTACCTACGAAGATTACATAAAATTTCTTTCTCAGATCGGTAAGAGTTATTCAGAAATAAGTGAAAGTATTGAAGAAATAAAGCAATTTTATATATCAAATAAAATACTTAGTGAAGCTGTAGTACCTATCTTCTTTGATGAAGATGTTATAGGTGTAATAAGAGTGATGTCTAAATCCCAAAAGTTATCAGCTGGAATGATAAAAAGGTTACTAGCTCTTTCCCAGAGTGCGTCTTTGAAACTAGAAACTGAAGGTTCTTTTGAGATAATAACTAAGGAACCTCAGGAAATAGTAGATATAAGTGTCGGTGGTATGAGAACTATCATAAGAGATCCTATATTTATAAAGTATGTTACTCTTGGTAGGAGGATTTTTTGTCAGATATATTTCCCAGATACAACATTCATAAAAACTCTTTCTTCTGTTGCTAACATATACGGTAAAATTGAAGACACGCTTATCGATATAGGTCTTAGGTTTTCTGCTAGTATGGATTGGAAGGATAGATCAAAGTTGGAAAATTTTGTGAATTCAATAATCGATCTTGAGAAGAAGGGGGCTCATCGAATCCCTACTAAGGGAAGCTAATAATTTAAAATGACGACTCCTCTTGTTTTGTTGTTTATGTCTTTGAACGTTATAAAATTTTTAAACCCCTTCAATTTAAAAAGTTTTTTTACTTTTTTCGCTTGTTCTTCGTCACCTACTTCTAGTATTATCTTTCCATTGTTTTTGATGAAGTCTTTTACCTTATCTGCAATTTTCAGGTAAAAATCTAATCCTAATATACCACCATATAGTGCTTTTGTAGGTTCTTTTTTCACATCTTCTGGAAGTTTATCCATTTCTTTTTCTGGTATGTATGGAGGATTTGAGATTATTAAATCAAATTTTCCCCAACCTATTTTGTTCCATATGTCATCGAATACATCTGATTTTACTATTTCTATACCTTCTGAATTATTAAGTAACATATATGCGTTTTCTCTACAATTTTCTAAAGCTATTTCCGATATGTCTGTCATTACAACGTAAGCTTCTGGAAAAATTTTTTTAAGTGTTATTCCAAGTATACCAGTTCCAGTTCCTATGTCTAAAATATGTTTAGGAGATTTACATATTTTTTTAGCTATCTCTATAAGCGATTCTGTATCAAATCTTGGTATTAGTACTCCCTCTTTTACCTTAAATTTCATTCCCCAAAAATATTTATAGCCAAGTAAGTACTCCAGTGGTATAAATTTGCTTCTCTTTTCTATTATACTAAATATTTCTTCTTCTTTGGTCTTTGGTACCTCCATGTCTCTTAAGACATATATATCTGGTCTACTTATTCCTAAAGTATGAGAGATTATTATCTCAGAATCTGTTTTGAAAGTTTCTATACCTTGAGATGATAAAATCCTTATACTCTCTTTAAGTATTTCGTAAAGTTTCATAATAAAAATATAAAAACTACATATCTACTATTCAAAAATGTTTGTATTTTCCATGTTCCCTAGTTTTTTACTTTTTTATATATTCTCATCTGAGGATACTTAAAAAGTATACTTTCCTACTTAAAGATCTTCAAGAGTATATCTAAAAACATGATGATCCATTTAGAATAGGAATATCACTCCAAGAAATTGAATAACTGAATTTTTAATACAACTTTATCCTTTACTTGTAAGTCATAATTATTATCCTCACTTAGAGATAAGGAAATGTGTCAAAAATATCGCTAAAAAATTTAATGACTCCTTAAAAAATGTATATCAATTAATAAACTACCATTCTTAAGAAGTCGTAAAACAGAAATAACCTAAATAAGAATTCCTATCTAAATACGTTATAAGGGTAAATAGAAATTCTAAACTTATAAAAAACTACTAGTACATTGACCACATAAAGCTATCATCCCTTAGAGGTTATGAGAAACATAAATACTATCCCAATAAACTACATTTCTTTAGAAATTATAGGACATAGATAAACTGATAAGAGTGCCTGTATGAATATAGTCATTCTATTAATTTTTGCAACATTATCTTTTCCCATTATATTGCCGAACAGGGAGACTCCCACTACATCTCCAATCCAAGTAATATTCAAAGATTTTTAGAAAAACTATAATTTGTAATGTGTAGAAATATTCTGAGTTTAGAAAAAACTACATAAAAAACTATATAAAAAACAGAATACCTTCTAAAAAACATTTCAGTAGTAATATTATAAATATATAGAAAACTCCTAAGGGAATCTTTCCAAAAAACTAACATTTCTTAGAAAGTTATGAAAACATAAACACTATAAGATTATTTGTACAATTGTATTTTTTGCGTAGTATGACATTTTAGATGTAGGTTGTTAATATTCTCTTTATCTAAGAAGAAGTCATTTCAAAAGTAATATTCCTTACTTAATGGTATAATAGAATATCACTAAGAAATTGTAAAACTCGTTTAAAAAAGTTCTACTACTCAAAGTAACTTTTTTAGAGGCTAAAGAATAAAAACACCAATTGTCCAAAAAGTTTAATAGAGTTTTAAAAATATCACTTTCCTAATTAAATGTTTCCAAAATATCGATAAGAAAATATTACCCTCTAGAAGTTATATACCAGAAACACTATAATAAGAGCACCTGTCTAAATAAGTTGTAAATAAGAAAAAGTTCTCTAAGTTTGTAGTAAACTTTTAGGAACGTCAGTTTAAAAAGATTACTATCCTTTATAAGTTATAAAAAAGAAGTGCCATAAGATAGTCTATATGATTAAGCTTTGGGAGGAATGGGAAGGAGATTTAGAAAATTATATTTTTTAGTAGATTCTTTTTTATATTTCGTTGATTTTATTTATCTGTTCCGATATACTGCTACTAATGGTTTTTAAAAACTCGTATGTTTCTACTATATACTTACTAATTTCTTTTATTACAGAAATTTGTTTTAGATTTTCTATTATGATTTTAAACATATTTTCCATTTCGAAAAAGTTCCTTAGTATTTTTTCGTTTTCTTCGGTAATGTCTGATAGAAGTTCTATAATTTCAGATAGTGATTTATAGGAAGAATTTATATCATCGATTGTCTTATCTTTTTCTCTTGATAAGCCTGATATTACTGAAGATATTTCTTCTAACTCCTTGTTAATTCCATTTATTGCTTCTGAGAAACTTAGTAGTTTATTTATGTCTTGTTTTATTTCTGTTTTTAGTTGTTCTAATTGTGATTCGGTGTCTACGAATATTTTACTTAGATCTTTTGATATTTTGACGATTTTTGAGCCTATGTTTGTTAAAGATTTATCCGAGGAAGATATTCTTGAAAATTCTATTGTTGTGTTTATACCTATACTACGCAGATTTGTAGAGATTCTTTTGAGTTCTTCGAATGCAATAATAGTGTTTTGGTAAGCTTCATCTAAAGATCTTGTTATACTTTTTGATATTTCTACACTCTCTGATATGTGTTTCAATGATAAATCTTTTATTAATTTGTATTTTGTAGATGCTTTTTCTATTATTTCGTATATAGTAGATATTGGTTCGAATAGTCTTACAGATGTGTTTCTTAAATTTTCGAATTTATTAATGATGCTCTTGATATAAGAATCTATTGATGAGAATGATTTAGTAAATATTTCCCATGATTTTATGATTTTGCTTTCTTCAATTTTTACCATATTTTCTTCTAATTCTTTTATTGTTTCTATTTTGGTTTTCATATAATCTATTTCTTCGTCAATAGTCTGGAGAGTTTCTTTTGTTATAGATAAGATTTGTTTTTTGAGGAAATCGATATTTTCAAACTTCCTACTAATTGCGTTTACAGAGTCTTGTAACACTACGCATTCACTTCTTGGATCGATAAGATCAATCTCTGTGAAACTTTCTCTTTCTAAGATAGATTTTATTCTTTTTGACATTAGTTCTATAATTTTGTTTAAAGGTATTAAATTCTTTATAAGGTAGTATCCAAAAAATATCAAGATTGAAATTATTAATACTGATGATATTAGTAGTACAAATGCTAATATAGGTGACATTGTTGAATAGAAACTTTTGCTAAATTCATCAAGTGTATAGAGTACATTTTTCATATTTTCTTTTTCCAGCAATTTGGTTTGTTCAATTTCATCTAGTTTGTTTTTTAGCTCTTTTGAAATTGATTTTATTTTGTCCATTATGGGAAAGTTTCTTAATGCTTTTGTCCCTAGCAGTACGAGTTGTATCTCTTGCTTTGTCATACCAAAGTCTAACCACAATTTTTCTATTTCTTTGTCATTTCTTTCCATAGAAAATAGTAATTCATAAAAAGCATAGAATCCTTGGATTTTTTTCTCTATTTCTTCTTTCTCTTCATTTGTGAATAGTTCTTTATTGTATATCGATAACGCATAGTTTTGGAAATAGGTAATTAGTAATTTTGATCCTTTTGTATAGGATAGTAGGGTATAATTAAGAATGAAAAATAAAACTATTAGGAAGATAATCACTATAGATGTTAATGTAATGAATAGGTAAATAGATATATTTAATTTTTTCAAAGAAAAATATATTCTACTCATATGGAATTTATGAAAAAGGGGTATATTTCATTTCAAGTTAAGTTTTTCGTTTCTTTTTTTCTGATGCGGGGAATAATACATTGTTGAGTATCAAGCGGTAACCTGGGGAATTTGGTGTGAGAGATACATCTGTTGGAGGATCGCCTATGTAATGTGAAAAATCTTCTGGGTCATGTCCTCCTAATAAGCAGAAAGCTCCTTTTCCTATCTCTCCTCTTATATACTTTGCATACAAAGGTAGTTCGTCACCATAATCTGCTAGTATAACTACATTTTCTTTTAGTTTACTTTTATTAAAAGCAGTTGTTTGTCCCAGGAATTCTCTTATTTCAGGGGAATGGTTTTGGACTAACATTGTACTTACAGGGTCATACTTTGCTGAGAATTCTTTGAGATAGAAGTACTGAGGGTGTGTAGCGTTGTTTATTGAGTAGTTTGGGTAATCTATATCAGAGTATTCGTATACGTATGGATCTGTTATTATTGAAAAATCTCTGAACGCTAGCGTGGTACCAAAATTTAGTTTTTCTTTGAAGTTAGGATCAATGGGTGTACCATCAAATATTTCTGGTATAATATCAGTATCTATACTTGATAGGGCGATATCTAGTGTATCTGTTCCTGCACACATACCAAATAAAAACCCACCGTTTTCTATATATTCTCTTATTTTTAGTGCTACTTTTTTCTTCATTTGGGCTACACTGCTAAAATTATTTCTTTTAGCCATCGAACTTAAGTAGTTTACCATTTTTATATACCAAGGTTCTCTGTTGTAATTTGCCCAAAATTTCCCAAACTGTCCGGTGAAATCTTCATGGTCAAAATGCAACCAATCTATTTCCAATAGTTTTAATTTATCTTCAAGTATATCTTCATCGGTAAGTTCTATAAACGGTATATTAGCATACTTTAAAGCTATTTCAACAGCATCATCATAAGGTAACTCTATTTTTAATCTGTATAGCCCTATTTTGGGAGCCTTTGTAAGTTTTATTACATTTATGTTCTCGGTATTTGTTAAGTTTAGTATGTATTCCCAATCTTTTTCGGAAATTATTTCATAATATATTCTATCTTTTTCTATTATCTC
>JBKBIJ010000099.1:0-7591 GCA_046299455.1 Brevinematia bacterium
ACTAAACTAGATACCGACAAAACCCAATCCCAAAGTTTTTTCCAGTACAAAGAACTAAATTGACTTCTAAACTCAAAAGATACCGGCCTCAATATAAGCGCAAAAACCAAAATCATAACAGGCACATAAGCAGAACTAAAAAACTTAGCATAAGCTAACGGAAAAACCCCAAATAGAAAAACACCAAAAGCTAAAAGCCAAACTTCATTCGCATCCCAAACCCTACCAATAGCATTCAGTATAATTCTTCTATCACCATCACTTTTCGAAATAAATGGAGAAATTATTGCAGCACCTAAATCAAATCCATCAAGAATAACGTAAACTAAAAGAAAAAACGCCAAAACAAAATACCAAACCTCTACTAAAAACATAACTTCCTCCCAAATTATGAGCTTATTATTTCTTTCTTTATAATCTTAATAGTAACAGTTAACCACAAAACAAGTAGTAACAAATAAATTCCAACAAAAGAGAATAATGTGAAAGCCACTTCATGTGTAGCTAAAGAAGAAACAGCATCGGACGTCTTTAAAATCCCATATATTACCCAAGGTTGTCTACCGACTTCAGTTGTTATCCAACCAGCCCAATTAGCAATTATAGGTAAAGGAACCAAGAAAATTAGTCCTCTCAAAAACCATTTGTAATTAAACAAGTTCTTATTATAGTAAAAGATCACAGATAAAATACCAAACACAACAAATAATATACCTAAAAACACCATGACTCTAAAACTCCAAAACACAAGGTTGACATTAGGTAACTCATCTTTTGCCAACTTATAATCTTCAATAAGATCTTTAATACCTTTAACTTCAGCATCAAAATTTCTATAAGCTAGAAAAGAAAGCAATCCTGGAATTCCTACTTCGAAAACATTGGTCATATTATTTTGGTCAATTACTGATATGATAGGTTCAGAAGCAAACCTAGAAGTATCCCATTTAGCTTCCATAATAGCAAGCTTTAAAGGTTGATACTTAGCCACATATTCTCCACTCAAAGTGCCAAATGGTATCTGCAAAACAGTGGAAACAACAAAAACAATCATAGAAACTTTAAACAATTTAGAAAACTTTTCTTTTCCCATACCTCTAAGAAAACTATACGCACTTATACCCATACCCAAACCAGCACCTGCAATAAAACACGCTAATATTGTATGAACAAATCTAATAAAATTAGGCTCATTGAAAACTATCGCTACAAAATCTGTTAATAATATTTTATCTCCTTCTATCTTATATCCTGTTGGCACTTGCATCCAATTCAAAACAGTCAAAATCCAAAAACCAGAGATTATCGTCCCAATCATAACAAAAAAAGCAGACAAAACCTTAACAAAATCTGATATCCTCTTTTGCCCAAAAAGCAATAAAGCCAAAAAAGTAGATTCTAGGAAAAAAGCAAACATAGCCTCAATAGCAAGAGGTCCCCCAAAAATTCCACCAGCTTTCTCAGAAAAAACTGACCAGTTAGTACCAAATTGAAATGTCATAACAACACCAGAGGCAACACCAACAGCAAAACCAACACCAAATACTTTTAGAAGAAAATTACCTATCTCTATGTAAACGTTTTCTTTCCTCAAAAAATATAATAGGAAAAATATAAAAATAATCAAAGATAAACCTATAGTAAAAGAAGGAAACACAAAATGAAACGCAGCAGTTATACCAAATTGCCAGCGAGATAAAATCAAAGGATCCATACAATATACCCCCAATTTTGTAAGAATTTAAACAAATTACACCAAAAAATCAAAATCAATCGTAATATACTATCAAATTAGTAGTAATTCGTAGTTTTCTAGCAATTTCCCAACATATTTTTGTGGAACGTTATATAAAAACTTTCATTTTAGTGTGTTAGCAGGTTTAATATAGACCTTAAATGAATGCTTAGCTAATCATTATTACCTCTTCGATTAATTTTTAAAAAATATCTAACAACATTTGACTAAACTATAAAAATTTACTAAAGTTATACAAATAAGGAGGGAAGTATGACAAAAGTAGAGATAGAAAACTTAGATACAGGTTTATCAGAAAAGGTAAGAGAACAAATATCATCAATTCTTTTCAAACTTCTATCAGATGAATTTGTAACTTACGTGAAAGCGAGGAATTACCATTGGAATATAGTGGGACCACATTTTAAGGAGTTACATGAATTTTTCCAAAAGATATATGAAGAGTTAAACGATGAGATAGACGAAATAGCTGAAAGAATAAGAGCGCTTGGATTAAAAGTACCAGCAACCATGAAAAACTTCCTAAACGAAACAACCTTGACAGAAACAAACGATTTTCTAAAAGATGAAGACATGCTTAAGAGCTTATTAAACGATTACGAAGCTACTATAAAGAACATAAGAGAATACATATCAATAGCTTCTTCAAACAAAGATGAAGCTACAGCAAACTATCTATCAGATCTTATACAAAAGAAAGAAAAAACAGCATGGATGATAAGATCAACGATCGAAAAGTAGCTATCTTATAAGAATTTGCTGTAACGAAAACATAGGCATGAAAAGAGATATAACCAAAAACGCGACAATAAAGCCAACCAAAACTATTAGAATCGGAGATAAACTAGATACTAATATCTCCGATTCTCTTTCTAATTCAAAAGAATAGAAATCAGCCATTTTCTTTAGGGTAAGATCAATTTCACCAGTTTCTTCACCAACCTTTAACATCTGGATAAGAAGTATTGGGAAAAATGGATAATCTGAAATAGACTCTGATAGTAATCTGCCTTTCTCAACTTCAAATGTAACAAAATTTAGAGCCCTTTTTATAAATACCAAATCCACCACATTAGAAGAAATCTCAAGAGCATCTAGTACCATAACTCTACTACTAAGCAGTATAGACATTACCCTCGAAAATTTTTCAATGTCAGCCTTTACCATAAAATTCCCAAGAAATGGTACCGTCTTAACCACAAATCTTTGAAAAAGATCTTTGAAATTTGTAGAATTGTTATACAAATAACCGAAAGCAAAAACCAAAGAAATAATAGAAGCAAAAATGTATAAAAAGTTATCTTTAACAATATTTCCAAAGTATATAGTAATTTTTGTGATTTCAGGTAATTCTGTCCCATATGAAGAATAAATCTCAGAAAACTTAGGTACTATAGAAGTCAGAAACAAAAGCACCACACCTAAAGCAACACCAAGTATTATAAGAGGATAAACCAACGCAGATTTTATCCTTGAGGAGATATTGAAAGACCTCTCAAGGTACTCAGAAAGATTTTTAAGAGCCTCACCTAAGTTACCAGACGATTCTCCAGCCTTAACAATACTAACATACAACGAATCAAAAACATCTGGATGCAGAGAAAGAGCTTCAGAAAACAATTTGCCGCCCCTAACAGAATAAATAACCATATCTATAACTTCTTTAAAAGCCTTATCTCGAATGCTAGATCCAACAAGTTCTAAAGCCTTAATTATACTAACGCCCGCATTCACAGAGATGCTAATTATGTTAGTAAACGTTATTAGATCTTTCTTACTAATCCTCCTATTCTTTTTTACAACCTTTTCTTCCCTAACATCAAGAACAACAGGAAACATACTCTTTAACTCAATAGTAGCGCTATGTATATCTTTAGCCTCAATTATACCTTCAATTTTACTACCATCGTCCGAAATACACTTATATCTAAAAAACATAACTAAATTTTAGAAATAATAAAGCAAGCATTACAAAAAAACCAAAAAATATTTTACTCAACAATCTCAGATACTTAACGAAAATAATACTATGATATTTTCAACTTCTACAAAAGACGGTAAACTACTTGAAATAATAAAAAGTAGTTTAAACGCAGTAGTTATAAGACATAACGTCATAGCAGATAACATAGCAAACAGTGATACACCTGGTTTTAAAAGAGCAGAAGTAAGCTTTGAATCGCAACTCAAAAGAGCATTAGACTCTGAAAAATCTCCGAAATACCCAACAAAAATCTCACACGAAAAACATATACCCTTTGACGAAATAATAGATTACAGAACCGTAAAACCTAGAATATCTATAGATTACGACACATTCTATAGAAACGACAAAAATGGTATCGACATAGATAAAGAAATGGTAGAGTTCACAAAAAATGCTATGAGATACAATTTACTCATCGAAATGTACAATAGAAACATAAAGAAGATGGAAATGGTAATGAGATCTCAAGCATAAAATCAGATCGACTTAGCTTTGAAACGTGGTAGAAAAACCATTATATTAGTCCCTTTTCCATAATCACTTTCAACTCTTATAAATCCTCCATGTTCTACGACGATTTTTTGTGATATCGATAAACCCAAACCAGTTCCATCGGGTTTTGTTGTAAAAAATGGATCAAAAATCTTGTTTTGAATCTCCTTGGGTATTCCAATACCGTTGTCTTTTACTGAAACAAAAATATATTCTTCATCGCCGATAGAATATTCCGAACAACATATCTCTATTTTGCCGTTTTTATGATTTATAGATTGAATAGAATTAACTATTATATTACTGAAAACTTGCAAAAGCAAACTATAGTTACCCCTAACAACAGCATCTTTAGAGACTTTGTTTTTAACTTTAATACCTTTCTGGTTAATCTGATACATAAATATATCTAACACTTCGGAAATCAAAGAATTCAAAACAACTTCAGAAAACTCGTAATGAACTGGTCTGGAAAATTTCATAAAACTATTTAGAAGATTTACTATCCTGTTAATGTCTTTTGAAATAACCTCTATAAACTTATCTATAAACTCTTCATCCTTTTTCTTAACCTTAAGAAGTTCAATAAAACCACTTATCGAAGATATTGGATTTCTTATTTCATGAGCAATACCCGAAATAAGTTCAGACATCATGTTTACCTTCTCGGCCATAACATACCTGTTCAACAGTTCCTTACGATAAGTAACATCCTCTATAGTCCAAAGAATCTCTGAAACTTTACCCGATTCACTAAGTATAGGTTGAATTCTAATATTGTAAAAACCATCATTTACTTGAAGTTCAACATCCTTACCAAAAATCTTCTCTAAATCATTACAATCAAAACAGGAAACAATTTTTTGAACTAAATCATAGAATTCACTCTTATTAACATACTTTATTCTACAAAAATCGTCAGTCATGACTATTATACTCGCAATATTTTCTATAATCTTTTTGTTAAATTGGTTCAAAAAAAATAGATCTCTAAACATAATATAGTTTTTTATAACTATCCCAACCGGATCCAAAAGCAAACTAAGTCTTTCTATGTCTTTGTTCGAAAACGGATAGTAATTTATACCTACTCGTTTGTTAGCCAAAAATACAAGAGCTACAACATCCTTACCAAACTTTACAGGATATGATATCAAATTTTTGATACTCTTATCTTCTAAATCCAAAACACCATCAATTTCTTCTTGATCAAGAACCACAACACTACTAATACTAGCATCTATACTCTTTACATAACTATAGATCTCCTGTGTTACCTTGTCATCTAATCCTAAATTAAATGACAAAATACTTTGGCAATTTTCTCCTAATACTATTATACTACCTACCTCTGCATTAACTTCAGATATTATACTATCTAATATGTAAGCCAAAAATAATTCTTTATCTATAGGTGTCGTTATTGATTTATAAAAACTTAATAAATTTTCAAAATCTCCAACCCTATCAAGTGTACTGACTGTCATCTCAACCACACTAAAAATATCTTTAACAACTAAAGCTATTAATCGGAAAACTGAAATTTCCTTCAAACCAAACTCATTACAACAGCTAACCCCAATCAGAGCAAGCTCAGAAGATTTAGTCCTAAAGTAAAACGAAATAAATCTAGCATTATTGTAATCGCCGAATAAAAATGAAAACCCATAATTATTGTATTCTTCCTTAGCTCTAAGAAACAAATTCTCTAAATCTTGATCACTGAAAATACCTCTAGATTTAATAGAAATTACTTTCATATCTTGATCTATCACAAAAATTTCATCAAAAAAATCCAAAAAATAAGCTATATCTACAATCTCACTAACTCTATCTAGTAAAGTAAAATTCTTACCTATCATACATTGTTGATGAATAACCTAGAAATAAGATCATAACTAAAACTTTTAGTATCATAAACTTCAAAACCTTTTAAAATTTCTGAACGTTTACCTTCATCGAAATCACTATGATCAAGCCAAAGAAGGACATCTTTTTTCCTAACCTCTACATGGAACTGTATAGCATAAACAAACTTATCATACTTAAAAGCTTGATTTAAGTAATTTTTAGATGTAGCTAACCTTACCGCACCTTTAGGTAAATCAAAAGTATCTCCATGCCACTGAAAAACCTTAACTATCGGATAATACTTAGAAAATATAGGATCTTTACTACCGTCACGGGTTATCTCAACATCATACCATCCTATCTCTTCACCTTTATCACCTCTATAAACCCTTGCTCCTAAAACACTTGCTATTAGTTGAGAACCTAAACATATACCTAATACAGGCTTGCCTTTGTTAATAAATGAATCTATTATCTTCTTTTCCAGAGATAAATAACTATATTTATCCTCCTCATAAACTGATTGAGGACCTCCTAATATTATAACTCCAGAATAATCATTGGACTCAAAAAAATCAAAACTATCATTCCTCAAATCCTTAGCTTTAAAATAAAATACAGGCACATAGTATTCTCTCAAAACATCCTCAAAGTATCCTAAACCTTCAACCTCAGAATTAACGATAACAGCAACCATAGTTATAGTATACAATCCAAGTGTAAAATTTTCAAACTAAAAAGAAAGAATTATTCAATAACTTTCATTTTTAGGTCTTCTTCTTTCCTTACTTCTAAAATTTATTTGGATAAGTAAATTTACGGTACACTTTGTGATACCTACTTATAATAAAGATTATAGCCCTTCCCAAACTTTATTTACCAAACACACCTGTGATAAACTACCATCATCAAAAATAAGTTGTAAGGAGTTAGACATTGATGCATAAAAAGATATTCAAAAAAACAAATTCCACACCCAATCTTACTATTCCACACACCTTTAACACCCATAACTCTTAGCTATATATAACATATCCATAATACTCAACACCTTACACCAAACCAATAACTACCTACCTAATCCAGCCTACTACTTCTCCCAATTACCAAACACCCCCTTAATCCTATAAAACACATCTTCTTCTTTTAACCCTAACCCCATACCTAAATACCTCCTTCCACTCCCTCTTACCAAACTTCCTAAACTTCCCTATAACCCTCAAATTCTCATCTCTCATCTGTTTTTAAAGTTCTACTCTTCACTTAAATGTGTTAAAAAATGTTTCTAAAAATTTAGATAATCTCTTAATTAGATCTCTGCCCCTCAAGGAAATTTCATGTCTTAAACTATATTCCCCAAGTTAACAAATGTAACTCTCCCAAAGATTAGCTAAAGTTAAAGAAAATTCTTAGGAATATCACTTAAAAGATACTACTTGCTCTTAGAAATTATTTAAAAGAAATATCATAATAAGAGCACCTATACTAATAGGATATATTTTACT
>JBKBIJ010000100.1:0-7500 GCA_046299455.1 Brevinematia bacterium
CTGGGAAAATAAAGATAACATCTGAAATCTCCATAAGCTTATCCGAGTACAAGAACAGAAAACTATACACAGTAAATATAAGCAATATACAGGTTGACTCATCTTTCATAGAAAATACAGATATCACATCAATTATCTATACTAATATTACAGTACTTTTCTATATGGATGAGAAAGGTAACAAAGAAATTTTTGAAAACAACCTATTATATAAGTTCATTCTGGATCTGATAATTCCCCCTCTTCCAGAAAACAACATAACAAACGAAATATCATTTAAAGCGTTTAATATTCCAATAGGAGATACAATAGCAAGAAACGAAGTTACAAGCACAATAAAGCTAAAACCGGAGACATATAAAGACTTCTCATTTGAGATTATGAACGAAATTACATCTTTAGAACTTGAAAATAAAGATATTACTTTAGCGAATATAAAAACTCTAGGTGTAGGAAATGTAAAGAATTACATGCTATACGAATACTCTTTTAATTTAGACTCAAAAACCATGATACCTCTATACAAAGGTAGCTCTACGAGAGTTATAGGATTTAAAGGTAAAGCTTTAGTGAAGATAAGAATGAAAGACAACGTTTTGTAAGGATTCGGGGCGCCCGGACTTGAACCGGGGACCTCATGCTCCCAAGGCATGCGCTCTAACCATCTGAGCTACGCCCCGAAAAATATCAAAATCAACTAATTTGAGTTAAATTAATCCCGCTCTTCCTCAAGAAGTTATATATTCTTGCTTTCAACCTAGCAACCTTATTTTTCTTAAAAACGTTCTTAGTATACGTCTTATCAACAATAGACTGATAAGATTTAAGCATCTTCTTTAATTCACCTGTATCGATATTTCCAGAAGAAACATACTTAACAATCTCCTTTCTTAGACTCTTAACGGCATTTTTCCACATTTTATTCCTAAGATACCTTTTCCTGCTTTGTCTAGCCCTTTTTTCATTGGACTTTATATTAGCCATCCAGTACCTCCGAGCAGTAATTTTAATAAAATACAACACAACTTGGCAACTAAAATTGATGATATTTCAAAAATATTACTCTCCCACTTAAAAGTGTTTAGAGATTATATAATTGGATAATCTTTAAAAAATAGTCTTTGATTAAAGAAATTACCTTCCTTGAAGATGTTCCAAAAACACTCTACTGCTTAAAGGCATAAAAAATATAACTAAAAGGATTCAATAACTTCTTAAAAAAGACCTTCACTTTAAGAAAACCCAAATCTAATAGAAGCCTCACTTAAGAAAGTTCATTACTCCAGAAGATTATTTTTCATTTAGAGGTTATGTAAAAAAATATCGTAACAAAATTTGTTCGAATAGGTTATAGTTAAGAATAGATGAGATAAAAAACCTAAGAAATTAGATTTTTGACACAACAATCTTAATTAAAAACAATAGTATTTTCAAAATTTTTAATTACATTAAATTGTCATTTATACTCTTCTATGATGAAAGAAAGTAATTCTGAATTGTATAGGATAGAGATAGATACTTTGGGTGAAGTGAAGGTACCTTTGAATGCATACTGGGGGCCACAAACTCAGAGAGCTTTAGATAACTTCAAAATAAGCTCTTACAAAATACCAAAAGAAATCATAAAAGCTATAGCTCTAATAAAGTATGCCTCAGCACATGTAAACTTCGAATTGGGAATCTTGGAAGAAAAATATGCCAACGCAATAAAAATAGCTGCTGAAGAAATAATTTATGGAGAAGATTTTTCTAACTTTCCAGTCGACGTATTTCAAACAGGAAGTGGTACTTCAACCAATATGAATGTCAACGAAGTCATATCAACTAGAGCAAATGAAGTATTAACTGGTAAGAAAAATACAAACTCTCCCGTTCATCCAAACGACCACGTAAATAAAGGACAATCTTCAAACGATGTAATTCCAACATCCATAAGGATAGCAACTACTTTGTTAATAGAATCTGAATTAATACCAAAGTTAGAATTACTTAAGAACTCTATACTAAAAAAATCATACCAGTTCAGAAATATTATAAAAACTGGAAGAACTCATCTTATGGATGCAGTACCGATATCTTTTGGACAGGAATTTTCTGGTTGGGCTAAACAAATAGAAAACGGTATACAAAGAATAAAATCAACACTACCTAGGCTTATGGAACTACCAATAGGTGGAACCGCTGTAGGGACTGGTATAAACACTCATCCCGAGTTCTCTAAAAGGGTTATCAAAATATTATCAGAGAAAACGGGAATAAACTTTATACCTTCCGAAAACAAATTCGAGGGAATCGCAAGTATGGACATAGCCAATGAAATATCAGGGCAATTGAAAACAATCGCAGGAAGTATGATGAAGATAGCAAACGACATAAGACTAATGAACAGTGGCCCTATTTCAGGTATGAACGAAATAACCATCCCCCCGCTTCAACCTGGTTCTTCAATAATGCCTGGGAAGGTAAACCCAGTAATACCAGAAGCAGTCAGAATGGTTTGCGCAAAAGTTATAGGTAACGATACAACTATTTCTATATCTTCGTCTTTAGGAGAATTCGAACTAAATACAATGCTTCCAGTAATAGGTTTTTGCTTGATTGAATCAATAACAATACTTTCAAATGCAGCTTATCTACTATCTAAAAAAGTCATCGACGGAATAAGAATAAACGAAAAAAAAGTTTCGGAAGTCCTAGAAAAAAACCCAATTATTGTAACAGCCTTAACACCACTGATAGGATACGAAAAAGCATCTCAAATATACAAAATGTGTTTCTCAGAAAACAAAAACATCAAGGAAATACTATTAGAGAAAAAAATTTTGCCACCAGAAAAGATAAACGAATACCTAGATTTTAAAAAAATGGTTTAAAACTTATTAGATTTATAATAGAGAATTTTTCAAAAACTTTATTTTCTACTCAAAAGCTTAAAAAATTATCGTTAAGAAATCTAATAACTTCTTAAAAAGCTTTTTCAAAAACCTTCCCATAGAATTATCCACAAAAACCAATATTGAAAAATTTTTAACTTTTGTATCTCTAAAAGATGTTATTATTCTCGAAGTGAGAAATGAAAATTTCTATTCTTTTCAAACCCTTTGTCAAGAACTTATAAATAGTATATATCTTTGCTTTTATAATATTGAAACACCATCCCCAATAGATCTAATTAGCTTTCCTATCTAATTGTGTTCAAAGATATCTCTAAAAAATTAGATAATCATTAAAAAAGGTTCATCACTCAAATAAAATATCACTTTTAAGAAGTTATAAAACAAAAATACCCCAATAAAGCACCTATCTAAACAAGTCTTAAGTAAAAATAAATGTCGTAAATTTATAGAAAAACCCTAAAGAAATAAATTCAAAAAACAAAAGTTCATCAAATATCATTTTCTTAATTAAATACGTCCGAAAATATTGCTAAGGAGTTGACAACCCTTAGAAGAACTCCGTTACCCTAAGAAAATATCATTCTTAAGAAGTTATAGAATAAAAGTACCATAAGAAAAATTATCCAAATAAGTTTTTAAAGAGAACTAAAGATGTTTCAAAAATATTTCTTTACCATTTAGGTATATTCAGATACCACTAAGAAATTGGACACCTCCTTAGAATAGAGCTATTACTCCGGGAAATTACATTTTTAGAATAAGAAAACTTACCAAAATAGATTGTATAGTAATGTGAAGTTATATTACTTTAAGAAATTACTACCTTTTTTAGAAGGTATGTAATAGAAATATTGTAATAGAACTTATCTGGGAAGCTTTTAGGTGAAAGTAGAAGGATAGATAGGAGAAGGAACTTAGGAAATTGGATTTTTAACAACCCCTGCTAAGAAATTCAATAACTACTTAAAAAGAGTTACTATTCCAAGAAATTACCACTCTTTAGAAGTTATAGAACATAAAAACGATGTCTAAACATATGAGAGTGTTTCAAAAATCTAGTTATATCTTTACATCGACAATATAAGTTCCTACACGAATATGTCAAAATTCATAAAAAGCTCTTATGATTATTACTTCAAAAAACTACTTTTCTTTAGACGTTACGTAGTATGAATACTAAATCAAATATTATGAAATAACTTACCAGAATATTCTCTAGGAAAGTAATTGAAAAAAAGATATTTAGGAAGAAATTGGATAGCCCCTTAGAAGAGGCTATTACTCTGAGAAATTACATTTTTAGAAGTTTTAAAACTAAATAGAGCTTATCTAGACAACCTTTAGGTGGATCAAAAACTATCATTCTTAGGAAGTTATGAAAAACATAAATACCATAAGAGCAACTTTCTAAATAATTAAAAGAATTTCAAAAATACTAATTTATCACTTGAAGGTAGTCAAAAACATAGCTAAAAAGTAAAGATGTTTCAAAAATATTTCTTTACCATTTGGTATATTCAGATACCACTAAGAAATTGGACAAACCTTTAGAGGATGGCTATTACTCTTAAAAACTACGTTCTTAGAAGTTATAGAAATAAATCCATAAGAAAATTCATCAAAATAGATTGTATAGGAATGTGAAGTTATATTACTTCAAGAAACTGTTACCTTTTAGAAAGTATGTGACAGAGATATTACAAGAGAGTTTATCTAGAGAACCTGTAGGCGAGGATCAAAAAACTATTATTTTTAATAATATCATAACGTTACTTATTTGAATAAGTCGTAAGTGGATAGAGAATAAATTAGAAGTAGCTGTTTAAGATTTTTCCTCAACTAGAAAGAAGAAGGTAATTCAAAAATGTTATTTTCTTATTTAAATGTGTAAAAAATACATCTAAGAGATTAGATAACACTAGGTATAGAAAAATGCAAATTACATAAGTAAGTTGTAGAAAGTAACGAGAGAAAAATTAGTAAGTTTGTTGAAAATAACTTTAGTAATTTCATATCATTAAGTGAAAAATTTTGGAGGTGTTTTGAAAGGATGGGAGATGATATTTCGTCTTCGCCTAGAAGTAAGGAGTTACTTTTTCCAGAGAAAGTTTTGTCTAGATTGAAACCCGTGATATTTCATCTCATTGATATGGATCATAAGTTGCCTTTTTTGGTTATTGATTCATTGACAATAAGACGCAGATATTATGAGCTTGTAAAATTATTTCCAGGATTTAAAATTTACTATGCGGTAAAGGCAAATGATAATATTGATGTTCTGAACGTTTTATCAAATATAGGTTCTAACTTTGAGGTTGCTTCTATTTCCGAGGTAGTTAAGTTAGTTGAGCTTGGTGTTAGTGGTTTTAGAATGATAACTAGTAATCCGATAAAACCTATAGAGTTTATTGAAGTATGTAGGCAGGTTGGTATTAATTACCTATGTGTTGATTCTAAGGAGGAAATAGAAAAGATAAAATATGTATTTCCTGAGGCTAATATATACATTAGACTTGAGATAGAAAATCCCGAGAGTTCTTGGCCATTGAGTGGTAAGTTTGGTTTGATTGAGGATGAGGTTGAGGATATAATTAGTTATGCTGTTAGAAGAAGGATGAAGTTAGTAGGTCTTACATTTCATGCAGGATCACAGAATAATTCGGTTGAAAGTGTTGAAAGAGCTTTAGTTATAGCAAAGAAAGTTTTTGACATAGCAAAGAAGTATAAAGTACATATGAGAATTCTTAATATTGGTGGTGGTTTCCCCGTTGATTATACGCAAAAATCTAGAAATCTTGAAGATTTCAGTAGAGCTATCTATAAAACGCTTAAAATATTCAATGATTATTCTGATATTATGCTTCAGATGGAACCCG
Source organism: Brevinematia bacterium (assembly GCA_046299455.1). Lineage (GTDB taxonomy): Bacteria > Spirochaetota > Brevinematia > DTOW01 > DTOW01 > SKYB106. The sequence continues at coordinate 5,774 of JBKBIJ010000100.1, forward strand.
GAAGAAGAATAGTAGGAGAATCTGGAATTGTAGTATCTAGAGTTATAGGTAAAGCTTCTAGAAATAACGAAAATTGGATTTATCTCGATGTTGGTGTTTTTAATGGATTGATGGAAACAATTGGTGGAATAAACTACCTTTTTAGGACAAATTCTAGAAAGAAAGAGAAAGTATTTAATATTGGAGGACCATCTTGTGATAGTATGGATATTATAGCCAAGAATGTTGTTTTACCAGAACCTGATGTAGGTGATTTAGTGTATATTCTTTCTGCAGGGGCTTATACAACAGTTTATGCTGCACCGTTTAATGGTTATAGAATACCACACATTGTGGTAGTGTAAAATCTTCTCTTTTATACCTTTTAGTAGTTATTTGGTAGTAAAAAGTCTCATTTCCCTAGTAGTGTGACTTTCTAATGTTTTTTAAGTTTAGCTTTTTAAACATTTAACACAAGGAATTCTCACATAAAAATGTACTAAATTTACAGAGACGCTAAAGCTTATAAAAGTCGTTACCCCAAGAAGTTACTGCTTTTAAGTTCTATTACTCCAAAAAAAATTATCTTTCTTTAAATGTTACAAAACATAAATACCATAAAATAACTTACCCAAATGAGAATGTTTAAAAAATATTATTCTATCGCTTAGAAGTGAAGGTGTTTCAAAAATAATATTTTCCTATTTAAAGATATCCAAGATCTAGGTTAGGAAATTAGATAAATCCTTCCTAAGAAGTTACATAGCTCCCAAAAGGTTATAGTTTAGAGAAATTACCTCTTAAGAGTTTACAGAAATATCGATTTCCTGTCAAAAGGTCCTTTCGATCCAAAAAACTAAGTTTCTTTAGAAGTTAAGAGAGACTTTGGTGAATAATTCTATGGTAGGTTAGTTGTTAACGAAGAACTACTAAAAATGTATTTATACTTTCGAGGGTATACCAACCTAAGGGTTACTATTAGAAGTTTTAAGCTACTAAAAATGAGGATATTCAAAAAAATACCTTACACTAAAAGGTCTTTAGGAATATTGCTAAGAAATTGGACAACCACTTAAAAGAGAACTATTACTCTGAAGAACTACTTTTATTTAGGAGTTGTAGAACTAAATACCATGAGAGATTGTAGGGATAAGATTAAGCTTGGTACATTTTTTCTAAAAATTTGAAATGTTTGGTGTTACTTTGTTATAGTTTTTCAGTAAGATATTCGTTTGATTTATGAAGAAAATTTTGTTTGTTTTGTTTGCTTGTTTGATTAATTTATTAGTTTTTGCTGATGAGTTTCAAAGGTACTATATTGAAGCTATGAAAGCTTATGATACTGGTGATTCTCTCAGGTCTTATGAGATCTTGGATAGCCAAATCTCTAAACATACTAATGTACCTTTGCATTTCTATATTAAAAGTATCTTTTATATAAAAGATGCTTACTATATTGGCAGGGTTAAATTTGAATTTCTTACAAATGTATTGTATAGGTATTATAACTTTGGGTTAACTAGGAACATCCAGGATGAGTATTTCTGGGAACAGATTGCTCAAAGTTCTTTTGATGTTGGTGTTAGATATATTTTTGAAGAGAGTGTTAAAAATCTTTTGTTTATCAATATTATTTAAAACTATTATAATCTCTAGTCCATTTCCATATTTTGCTTTGCAGACTTGGGCCATAACGCCTCCTTTATAATTTTGCTTATTTTTTAAGCATTTTTTTTGGATTTTGCCTG
>JBKBIJ010000101.1:0-7472 GCA_046299455.1 Brevinematia bacterium
GCTTCAAAATTACTGCATTGAAAAATTACAAAAGCTACTGAAATAGATTTTTCATGATAAAAGAGAAACTATAATTTTATAGAAAGGGAATACGAAGGGGTAGTTTATTTGCTTTCTAAAATGAGAAATGTTCTAAAAGAATTGTTTTTTAGGAAGTGGTAATATTTTTGATATAGTTTCAATTATTTTTTTATAAAAGCAAAAACAATACTCAGTAATAACTTTCACTAGCATAAAGTTTATTCTTTGATCAAGCTTTTGAACATCAGTTTTAGGTTGAATATGAACCTAAGGTAATATAAAAAGACTTAGATTACAAAGAATAATCGATAACTTTACTTTTGGACATTAAATTATTATAAATATACATTCTTAACTTTGTGGAGGTTTAGATGAAAGTAGTTTTTGTATCGGATTTCGATGGTACAATATCTCTCAGAGACTTTTACTGGATAGTTATTGACAAATATCTGGGAAAAGAATACGTTAATCTTTACTATGAATGGCAAAAAGGCAAGATAAAAGATGTAGATTTCCTAAACTCAGTTTTTAATAACATAAAAAAAGATTATAATACTGTATTGAATGACATATATTCTATTCCTATCGATGTCAAAGCAATAGAGTTTATAAATTGGTTTACAAACGAAATAGGGGATTTTTATATTGTCAGTGCTGGATGTAAGTACTATATAGATATTCTTGTAGAAAAATATGGACTAGATGGTAGGGTTAAAGTTATAGCAAATCCTGGATATTATGAAAACGGTAGTATATATATGATACCTGACAAAACGAAAGAGTATTACTCTGAAGTTTTTGGTGTAGACAAAGGTAAAGCAGTCGAAACAATAAAGAGAAACTATGATCTCTTATTTTTTGCAGGAGACTCAAGACCAGATTATTATGCAGCTAAAGTAGCAGATTACATTTTCGCTAAACATCAACTTGCTGAGATTCTAAGATCAGAAAACGTAAAATTCTTTGAATTTAGAGATTTTGGGGATATATTTGAAAAAACCAAAGAAATCATATCTCTTTCCAAAGGAGGTAATCTCTACCATGAATAGAATCTTAACACCTAGAGAGATTTCTATACCTTTTGTTCTTAAGATTTATAAAGGCTTAAAAGACGATGTTGGAGAAGTACTCCAAGATATTGGTTTTAGAAGTGTTACAATATTTTATGGTGAAGGAATTCAAAAACTTTTCGGGAAAGATATAGAAAATTCAATCAAAAGTAAAGGGATATCAATCCAAGAAGTCTATGAAGGCAAATCCAATAAAATAGAAGATATATATGAGTTAGCTTTCAAAGTAAAACAATCGGATATAATTCTTGGTATAGGCGGTGGAAAAGTTATAGATATTTCTAAATACATTGGATATATTAGGAAAATACCAGTTATAACTTTTCCTACTGCTCCTTCGAACGATAGTATATGTAGTCCTCTTTGCTCTCTTGTAGTAGATGGCAAAAGAACCACTGTTCCTGCCAGAATACCTTTTGGAGTCATCTCTGATACAAACATATTGGCTAGTGCTCCCGAAAGTTTTATATACTCTGGTATAGGGGATATCGTTTCTAAAATTAGTGCTTTGTACGACATAGATTTTGAAGAAAATAGAAAAAAAGTAAATCATGACGACTTTGCAAGGATGGTTGCTGAGAAATCCATAGATAGCTTGTTGTACTATAACTCTAATAACATAAGAGATGAAGAGTTTCTAGGGAAACTAATTGATTCACTTATAATGAGCGGTATAGCTATGGAAATAGAAGGAGACAGCGCTCCTGCAAGTGGTTCTGAGCACCTAATTTCCCACGCTCTCGATAAAATACTTCCAAATCCTCATTTACACGGAATACAAGTAGGTATCGCCACTTACATTATGGTCAAAGCACAAAACAACCCTAGGCAAAACGTTGTCATTGACATGCTTTCAAATACTGGATTTTGGGAATTCGTCAAAAAAGATAAATTCAATTTAAACGCTTGGATGCTAGCAATAGATAATGCTCCTTCAATAAAACCTCAAAGATTCACTACTATACATGATGAAGATTATAGAAAAAAAGCTAAAGAAATCCTAAAAGAAGATGAAACTCTAAAAGAGATTTTTAGAGAATGAAATTCATTTGTTTACGCTATTTATAAATGAAATCATCGAATTAATATTATCTATAATTACTTTTATAGAATTTTCCAACGAAATTATTGATGACAAGGTATCACCTGAATATTTCTTGAGTTTCTTATAATTTAGAGCTACATCTTCCAATCTTCTTGTTATCTTCATTGATAACTCAGGCACCACTAACATCATCTTATTTATTTCATCACTACCTCTCTCTATCTCATTTGCTAAACTTGAAAACATCTCAAACTTCTCAATAATCGATGAAACATTTTTAGCTGTGTTTTTTAAAGTTGTTTCTATCTCTATAAACGACATTACCAAAGTTTTTACCATATACTCACTAAACTCAGCCTTAGAGTCAAGATCTTTAATCAGCTTTTTTATAGACTCAACATTAGAAAATATAGTTTCTGAAAAACTTTTAGCTTCCTGGGAGATCTTTGACAGTGCTAATCCTTTACTTCCTAGTTTTGATGCTTCTACGCTTATGTTTATCGATAGTATCGATGATCTATCCGATATTTCTTTAAACGTCACCAAATTGTTAGTCAAAGTTTTCGCAACATCCCTTAACTCTTTTATTGATTTCGAGACATTCATAACAGATTTTTCGCTGTCTAATGCAACTTTAACAAGAGACATAATATTAACGTTTGCATCAGATAATGCTTCTTTTACACTTAATATCCTGCTAAAATTAGTATTTAGATCTTCAGATAAACCAGGTAGCTTTTTAATAACCTCCTCGGTTTTAGATTGATATTCCTTAATAACTTTTTCAATAAAATCTACTATTGGAAAAAGCTCTGTTACATTCGAGGCAATCTCTTTTACAAATTCCTGAACTCTACTCTTCTCAAGCTTCAATTTCTCCAATTCTATACTACTTAAACAACTTTCAATTTTTGAATGTACTTCTTCCATCTTACCTAGTATTTCTCTTATCTTATTCTCCTTATCCATCAATACCATCCCAATATTATTATTTATTGTGTCGGTTTCCTTAGAGTACTCCACTATTAGAAGTATTTTTGTAGTAAGTTGAGATAAAACAATAGCTAGAATTACTATAGTATGGTTATAGTATGGTACATTAAATATTGTTAGCAAAATAACACCTACAACACCTAACGAAGAATAAACAGATGTCACAACTATTGATTTTTTAGCTTCTTTAGTTGGTTTAGAAGACAAGACGTAATAGGTTGTATACAAAATGATATAAACCAAACTTACAGAGAAAAAAATACTTATCTTCGATATAACTTCAATAACCCCCATCGATACGAATACCACAAAAGCCAATATATCAAATTTATTAATTTCCATTCTTTGAAGTGTGTTATACAAAAACACATTCGCTATAAACCAAATAATCAGTAAGTACTTGGAGATATCTACTTGGATTACTGAAATCGGAGCAAATATCAATGACAAAATGAAAGAATAATTTGAATATAAAATAACCGCATTTGACAAACCCTTAAGTTTTTTCAAACTTGTCACAACATAAATCCCAACAGATGCAAACCAAATGTATATCAAAAGCAATAATACTAAAACCTCCATAATCAAGAATATTATACTTTATGTTAACCAATGCTCAACTTAAAAACTATATGAACCAGAAACAAAAAACACTGGGATTCCAACCATACTACTTAAAGGTAAATATATATTACCAATACTGTTCAATCTAAGCTCCAAAGATATATGTACATTTTGTGTAATTCTAAATTCTATACCTAATCCTAAATTAAACTTTACTGGTATTCTTTCACTATAAGCATCTAACGACATCTCCAAAGGTAGGTAAATACTTAATAAAGATAAATCCCAAACACCACAAACCCCTATGAGAGGAAAAAAAGTTGCTTCAAGTTTACCCAAGTATATTACAGAGTTTATTTCTCCATACACATTAAGTGAAGGTATAACCTCATTTGAATTTATAAATACCGACCCTACTACATAAGGAGTTATTTGAAGTGTATTAAATGTCAAAAGTAACGGAAATACTTTTACTCCTGTGTTAATATTTTCATATATACCATATCTTAACCCTAAACCTACATTAGGTAAAGGTAGAGGTATCGGTGTGTAATAGAAAAAAGAACCACCTATTGACAATTCTGTCTCTATTTTATTTTTTTCTATTAATCTTCTACCTATGGATGGGGTGCAAGCATGTAGTACCAAAAAAGATATTATTAAAGCTATAGAAACAACTTTCTTCATGAAATTAATTATGAAGAATTAGTAAAAAAGATTGTAAATTTCAATTTTTCTTTATTATCATTATAAAAATAGATTTTTTTGGGGGATCGAATAGAGTATGAGCGAAAAGATATACATATATGATACAACTATGAGAGATGGCAGACAAGGTGAAAGTGTTGATTTTTCTTTGTCTGACATGTTACTACTAACAAAGGTATTAGATGAATTTGGTATCGATTACATAGAAGGTGGATGGCCTGCATCTAACCCTAAAGATAGAGCATTTTTCGAAGAAGTAAGAAAGCTAGAATTAACTCACGTAAAAATATGTTCTTTTGGTAGTACAAGGCATATAAAAAATTCTGTTCAAGATGATGTTAATGTCAAAGAACTTATAAACTCTCAAACACCTGTAGTAACAATTTTTGGTAAGTCATGGGATCTACACGTTAGGAAAGTTTTTAATGTTTCTCTAGAAGAGAATCTAGAAATGATATACGACACCATTGCTTACCTTAAAGATAATGGCAGAGAAGTCATATATGATGCAGAACACTTCTTTGATGGATTTAAGGACAACCCTGATTACGCTTTGAAAACACTCCAAGTTGCCGAGAAAGCAGGAGCCGACAATATAACTTTAGCGGATACGAATGGAGGAACATTACCATCAGAAGTTAGAGAAATAATGAAATCAGTAAAAGAGGTTATAAAAACCCCATTAGGTATACATGCCCATAACGACAGCGAACTTGGTGTAGCTAATTCCATTGAAGCAGTGCAAAACGGTGCTATACTCGTCCAAGGTACTATAAATGGTTTTGGTGAAAGATGCGGTAATGCTAATCTAATATCAATAATTCCTTCACTTATTCTAAAACTAGGCAAAAACTTAAATGGCATTGATAGAAATAAACTTAGAAAACTTAAGGATATATCTTCTTTTGTTTACGATTTAGTGAACTTGCCACCAAATGATAGACAACCATTCGTAGGCAATAGTGCTTTTGCTCACAAAGGTGGAGTACACGTCAACGCTGTACAAAAAGATCCAAGGACATACGAACATATTTCACCTGAAGACGTAGGAAATATTAGAAGAATTTTAATCTCTGAACAATCAGGTAGAAGTAACATCATAGATAAGCTTAATAATTGCGAAGACCTTAAAGAGGTCTCCAAAAATGAAAAACTCCTTAAACTGGTTCTAGACAAAATCAAAGATCTAGAAAATCAAGGATATAGCTTTGAAAGCGCAGAAGCCTCATTCGAACTACTTGTTAGGGAAGTAATAGGACAAAAAACAGAATTTTTTGAATGCATCAGCTTCAATGTAATTGTTACCAAATCAGACGATGAATTCGTTAATTACGCTATAGTAAAGATCAAAGTTAATGGAACTATCGAAATTAGCGCCGACGAAGGAGATGGACCTGTTAATGCTCTTGATAAAGCTCTAAGAAAAGCACTAATTAAGTTTTTCCCTGATATTGAAAAAGTCATGTTGATCGACTATAAAGTAAGAATAATAAACCCTAAAGAAGGTTCTGCAGCTAAGATAAGAGTCTTAACCGAATTTAAGTACGAAAACAAAACTTTCACCACTATAGGAGTATCAGAAAACATAATAGATGCTAGTTTCAAAGCTATAAGTGATGCTTTCAAATACTTTATCATAAAATCTTCTTGAATATTTCATACATTGCTATTGCACTTGCAATGGCAGCATTCAAAGAATCTAGCTTCCCTGTTGTACTTATTCTACATACAACATCGCACTTCCTTCTAACTAAACTCCTAATCCCTTCCCCCTCGGAACCAACAACAAGTCCAATCGGAAAACTCACATTCAATTCCGAAATATCCATCTCACCTTCGGCATCTAATCCTACTACCATGTAACCATTAGATCTGAGAAATTCTATAGTTCTAGAGAGATTAATTACCTTAACTATTTCTAAATGAAACACCGCGCCAGTAGACACCTTTATAACATTAGGTGTTATACCTACACTTCTATCCTTAGTTATAACAACAACATCAAAACCAAATAGCAGAGCACTCCTAAATATACTTCCTAGATTGTTTGGATCTTGTAAAGAATCACAAAGAACTATGTTCTTTCCTCCACTAACAACATCTTCAATATCTTGAAAAATTATCTTTTCTAATTCAAAAGCAACACCTTGATGTGAATCAGTTTTCGTTATAGACCTAATCACATTTCTATCAACAAATCTTAACTTTATATTCCTTGCTCTAACTTCCTCTAACAATTTTACTAACCTATTGTTCTTTTTATCTCTACTTACTATTACCTCCTTTATTAGCCTGGAATACCTTGAATTTAAAGCTTCCATTAGCGGATTTATACCATAAACTATCATAAACCAATTTTAACAGCATCACATTGATTCTTTCTATGAAAATAGATAAACCTTTAGGAAAACTACTACAAAACTTGAAACTTCCATAATTAAGATTATATCAAGAAATCACTCTACCACTTAAATGTACTCAAAAACATATCTAGTAAAGTAGATAATCTCTTAAAAAATTGATATTGCCCCGAGAAAATACTATTCCTAAAAAGTTATGAAACAAAAATACTATAAAAGGACATTACATTTGGGGTAGTAAAAAAGTGCGATATGTCCGTGTTAATAACACATAGCTCCAGTTTCTTGAAAATTAAAGTATTGAAAATTAAAGTAAAGATATTTATATATAGATACTATAAATATGGATCCAAAGATAATACTATCATTTGTATCTTCAAGCTTAAAAGTCGTAAAAGAGTTAAGTAAATTGGAACTATACAGGAATGTAACAAGTATAAAAAGGCAGAAAAGAATAAACAAGTCTGTTGCAGTAATAATAGGATTTAGTGAAGATGTCAAAGGATGTATAATTTTCGAATTCGATAAAGGACTATCTGTCAAGATAGTTGACAATATAGCTAAAGAGATCTATAACAAAAGTGTTGAAAACATGAGTAATGAAGAATTCAAAGACATCTTTAAAGATATCATAGGTGAAATAGGAAACCAAATCTCTGGAAACGCAGTTACGGAGTTATTTAACATGGGAATCAAAGTAAATATCTCACC
>JBKBIJ010000102.1:0-7470 GCA_046299455.1 Brevinematia bacterium
AGATGGACTTAAACCAGTACAAAGAAGAATACTATACACAATGTACGAACTTGGGGTAACACATGATGCTCCATACAAAAAATGTGCTAGAATTGTAGGTGATACTCTTGGTAAATATCATCCGCATGGCGACACTTCGGTGTACGAAGCATTAGTCAGAATGGCCCAAGACTTTAACATGAGATACCCTTTAATAAAAGGGCAAGGTAACTTCGGATCCATAGACGGAGATCCACCAGCTGCAATGAGATACTCAGAAGCAAAACTAGAGAAGATTGCAGAAGAAATGCTAAAAGATATAGACAAAGAAACTGTCAATTTCAAACCTAACTTTGACAATTCTCTAGAAGAACCTTCGGTCCTACCAGGGATGCTACCTAATTTACTAGTAAATGGAGCAAACGGTATAGCAGTAGGTATGGCAACAAACATACCAACACATAACCTTAAAGAAGTAGCAGAAGCAATAATATATTACATAGATAACAAAGAGTGTTCAATAAAGGATCTTATGAAGTTTATAAAAGGGCCAGACTTCCCAACTGGTGGTAGTGTAATAGCAGACGAAGAAATGATAAAAGCATACGAAACAGGAGACGGTAAAGTAACTATAAGAGCTAAAATGAAAATAGAAAAACTAAAAAACGGGAAGGATGCTATAGTCATAACAGAAATACCTTACCAAGTAAGAAAATCAGCAATAATTGAAAAAATATCAGAACTAGTTAAAGAGGAAGAATTAGAAGAAATATCAGATATAAGAGATGAATCAGATAGAGATGGCATAAGAATAGTACTAGAACTAAAAAGAAATGTAAACCCAATCATAGTAATAAACAAGTTGTACAAACATACACAGCTACAACAAACATTTAGCATAAATATGGTAGCTTTAGTTGATAACCAACCTAAGATATTATCGCTAAAAGACATAATACATTACTACGTGGAACACCGCAAAGATATCATAAGAAGGAGAACTATATTCAGCCTTAAAAAGGCAGAAGAAAGGTTACACATAATCGAAGGATTGTTAATAGCCTTAAACAACATAGATGAGGTTATAAAAATCATAAAATCGTCAGATTCGCCTTCAGAAGCAAGGAATAAACTCATGCAAAGATTTAAACTAACAGAAATTCAATCAAATGCTATACTTGATATGAAACTACAAAAACTCACTTCACTCGAAGTTAATGAACTAAAAGAAGAACACAAAAAGCTTGTCTTATTGATAAACGAACTAAAGTCAATACTATCAAACGAAAGTAAAATACTCAAGATTATAAAGGATGATCTTAAATACCTTATAGAAAATTATGGTGACGAAAGAAGAACAACAATAGAATACGGCAAAATTGAGGATGTTGATGAAAAAGATCTGCTACAAAAAGAAGACGTAACAATAATCATAACGAAAATAGGCATGATAAAAAGAATACCATTGTCAGTATACCGATCACAAAAGGCAGGTGGTAGAGGAGTAATAGCAACATCTACACTAGAAGACGATTCCATAGAACATCTTATGATAGCAAATACTCACGATGAATTACTAATATTTACGGACAAAGGTAAAGCATACTCACTAGATGTATACAAAATACCTGAATCCTCAAGAAATGCAAGAGGGACAAACATAAGAATGTTATTAAACATCAAAAATGAAGAAACCATAAGAGCTCTAGTCGTTTTCGACAAAAATGCCAAAGGATACATCACAATGATATCAACTAAAGGTATAATAAAGAAAGTTAACGTAGATGAGTTCAAAAATATAAGATCAAGCGGCATAATAGCACTTTCAACGGAAGAAAATGATGTATTACAAGACGCTATATTCACGAACGGCCAAGATGATATAATAATACTCACTGCAGGAGGACTAGCTCTAAGAACTTCAGAAAAAAATATAAGACCAACGGGAAGAACAGCAAAAGGCGTCATCGGCATAAAACTAAAGAACAACGACAAAGTAATAGGACTAATAAAATACAATTCAAAAAAAGAAATTTTAGCAGTAACAGAAAAAGGATACGCAAAAAGAGTTTTAATGGAGGAATTTCCACAGAAAGGTAGAGGTGGAATCGGAATAAAATACTTTGGTGTAAGCGATAAAACCGGAAAAGTTGTAAGAGCTTCTACGGTATCAAAAGAAAACGACATCGTGATAATAACATCAAAAGGCATGATAATAAGAATACCAGCAAATAATATACCACTCATGGGAAGACCAGCAAGAGGTATAAAGGCAGTAAACCTCAAAGATAATGACATCGTCGTAGACGTAGAAATATTTGAATAAACATGAATATCCTACAACTAATTGATGTTAGTCATATATTCTTCGTCAGAAATCCCGACAAACTAGCATCTTACATACCAATAAAAGCATTAGAAAACATAAACATCAGCATACAAGAGAATACAACATTTTCAGTAGTAGGTGAAAGCGGATCAGGCAAAACAACGTTAGGGAATATAATACTAGGAAACATAAAACCCTACAAAGGTGAGGTCAAATGGTATGGCAAATCTATTTTCTCAAAAGATACCAGAAAAGAATATATAAAACACATACACACTGTTTCGCAAAACCCATCAAGTTCTCTAAACCCTAGAATGAACGTAAAATCAATAATCATAGAACCACTACTATTTAGAAACAAGTTAACTAAAGAAGAGATTGAAAAAAGGTTGTTAACAGTGATAGATGAAGTTAAGCTTAGTAGGGATATACTGTATAAATATCCTCATGAACTTAGCGGTGGAGAAAAACAAAGAGTAAATATAGCAAGAAGTATTATCTCAAGACCATCGATAATAGTACTTGATGAACCAGTTTCATCTCTAGACGTATCTATAAGAGCCCAGATACTAAACCTACTAAAAGAAATAAAGAATAAAAATAACTTAACATACATATTCATATCACATGATATATCAACAACAAGATTCATATCTGATTACTTACTAATTCTCTACAAAGGTATAATGATGGAACTAGGAGAATCAGAAAAAATATTTTCAAATCCTACAAATCCATATACAAAACTACTTCTATTTTCAGTTCCCGGACAAGAAATAATAAAAGAATTTCCGAATACTCAAAGAGAAGAAGAAGGTAAATGTCCATTTTATAGTAGGTGCCCAATAGCAAGTGAAATATGCAAAAAAACCCTCCCACCCGCTAAAGAAATATCAAAAAACCACACATCATACTGCCATAACATATAAAAAGTTAAAAGTAACTCAGATTTTTCCTTATAAATTTAACGACTTCTCTGTATTCCTCAGACTCATGAACCTTAACAGAGTTCTTGAAAAAATCTGGTACCCTAACAACTTTTCTATTCTTGTTTAAAAACACTAACTCAGAAACACCAATACACGCTAATTCTCTCGTATTACTATTATCATCTACCCTAAAAATTCTGTAACCAACACTTAAACTTGCTTTACCAACTCCAAGAAGCACACTTTGTACAAGAACAATATCGTCATAATACACTGGGGCAAGAAACTTAGCTGAAGTATAAGATACAGGAAGCAAAAACCCCTTCTCTTCAATTTCCTTATACGTTAATCCACTTTTCCTTATGAGATCAGTTCTACCAACTTCCATCCAAACAAAATAATTGGCATAGTAAACAACACCCATTTGATCTGTCTCCGAGTATCTAACCCTAAGATAGACTTCACTCATCATAATCCCCTCCTAGAGTTTTATAAACAACATCGTTATATCATCAACAACTTGTCCAAATTCCATAATGTCTTCCATCTCTTGAGAAATATTAAAAGATAACTCACTAGGATGAATATCACTGGATATATACTTACTAAGCATTTTAATAAAATCATCATAAGAAAAAACATTACCGCCATTACTGGTTATCGAGAAAATCCCATCACTTAACATTATCAAGTAATCATTTTCATTGAATTCCACATCCGAAGAGTAAACATCAATTTTACTAAATAACCCTAGTACTGGTGCAGTCGAAGAAAGCAAAAAAAATTGATTTGATATCGAACTCCAATATATGCAATCAGTGTGACCACAGCTAACATAACTAAACCTCTTTTTTGTTTTGTCAATTAGAATCAAAAATAACGTAGCATACTTACCAGTTTCCTTAACTAAATTGTTAAAATCAGAATTCAAATTCCTTACAACAGAACTAAGATCTGAGTATTTTTCTGAAATACTTTTAGATATAAGTGCCTTGATCATTGAAACTATTATACCAGCAGAAACACCATGCCCTGAAACATCAGCTATATATGATACAAACCTAGTTTCCGATAAAGGTATAACATCAAAAAAGTCCCCACCAACTAAAAGAACAGGCTTAAAATACCCTTCAAACTCTAAACCTTTCACATTTTTTTTATCAGGAAGCAGTTTATCAATTACTTTCTTACCAACAATTATATCATCTACAACTGTCCTATAAAGAGTTACAAACTTTTCATTTTCCTCTAAAAGTTTATTTTTCAGGAAAAAAGTATAATTCATTCTAGAGTAGAAAATAGAGATAGCAATCATAAAGAAAGATATTCCATAAAACAGATAATTATCTCCAAAATATAATAATTTCAAGACAAAAAGAACTAACAAGATTATTAGGCCAACTAATATATGCTTATACCCTAAATAGACATCAGAACTAAAATAACTCTGATCCTTTTTAATAATCTTTGAAACAAAAATATAAGAAACCAAGAACACTGATAGAGCTACAAACAAATAAATAAATTTGGAAAAAACCACACCATCAAAAGAAAAACTCAAAAACAATTTTAAAACAGATAAAACTAATGTAGCTAAAAAGCACAAAATAATAATTACAGAAGGTAATATGTACCTTTTTCTAAAGCTAACTTCAATTAATATAAACATCGAAAATATCACTAACATTAAAAGCAAATCTAGAATTTGGATATAATATTGTTCCCTAAGAAAATATGAAAGGAAGTTAAACGTCGAAGAAACAAAAACCAAAGTAATTGTAATATTATAAACTATTCTGAAATCCTTTCTCAAAGAAGAATAAAAGTAGTTAGAAATAAGCGAATGAAAAAAAATAAAAAAAACTATACCATACAAAAAGGACATCAAGGATGAAATATAGAGATTATTCATACACTAATATGCCGAGGACGGGACTTGAACCCGTACGCCTTAATGGCATGGGATCCTGAATCCCACGCGTCTACCAATTCCGCCACCTCGGCTCTATTTATCAATATCCTTCTTAGCTTCATTAATTTTACCCAATATTATATCCTTTAGATTTTTAGAACTAGCAACTGCCTTTATATTTGCCTTTTGTATTTCTTCAAACACTTCTTTTCTATATATTTTGAGTTCAGGCGGTGCAGAAATACCTATCTTTACTGTATCACCCTTTATCGACAAAATCTTAATCTCAATACTATCTCCTATCATTATGCTTTGTTCTTCTTTCCTAGACAAAACTAACATCTACATACCTCTTACATCATAGTCTGTAGGATAATCATTTATTTTTGAAACAGCCTGAACTCCCTTATTATTCTTAGTATTAACTACTATAGGACCAAGTAAGTTAGCAGTAACCTTTTGCTCTTCCATGTTAACGTTCAATATAACAAATACCATCAAATCCTCTTCTCTCTCCATGTTTATACACTCAAGATCATCTTCATAAACATCAAGAATATAATCAGGTTTAAAAACATAAGGATTTGCAACTAAAAAACATAGATCAGAATTTTCAATTGACTGCATCCAGTAAATAAAAGAATCTTTTTCAAACTCTATAAAAACATACTTTTTGTAATTCTCAAAACCTATTATACCCCTCTCAAACGTGATTATATGATCCTCATCTATCTCTATTTCACCAAAGTGCTTAGACAAAACCTTCATAAACCTTAAAAAGTATATATAAAAACATAATAACTTTCAAAAATTCAAATAGACTACCCCTATCTCAATATCCCAAACAAATAATCAATTCATCTATCAATATAGGAAACCCAAAACGAATAAAAAACTACCTTCCTCTCTTCCCTCCAGAAGATGCACCAGAATTAACTCCGAAATTAAAAAACTTCTTAAGTATAACTGATCTTTCTCTACCGATTAAAGATTCATTAGGAATAATATTTGAATACAACATTATACTAGCATCTCTCAAAAGAACTATAAGGAAATTTATTATTTCACTTAAATCAACAGGATCATCATCATTTATATTACCAAAAAACGAAATCATACTCAATTTAGACATTAGACCCAAAAATGCTTTGTAGTGTATAAAATTAGCACTAGATATGGTATTCTTAAAATCATTATACTCTCTAAGAAGATCCATACCACCGTACCTGGATTTAAGTTTTCTTCTTTCCTCCAACTCCACATCTCTCACTCTGTCTAACAAAGATTTAAAAAGTATCTTATTAGCAACCATAGATTTATCTGGTTGGAAAACATACACAAACTCCATGAAATTTGTTCTATCATACAACGAGTTGTAATTATACAATACTCCATTAGAAGATAAAACATCTAATACATTCTCCAAATTACTAGAATTCCTCAATCCCCAAATGTTAAGTAAAAACTTAACCTTAACACCATGCCCTATAGTAGAAATATCACTAGTTATATACCCATAAGATTTACTAAAAGAAGGAACAAAGTAATCATCAAAAAGAATACTAAACCTTTCTATGATATCAAATGAATCATCAAAACCATTACCTATAAAGACACTTCTTACATTGAAGTGATCATAAGTATTAGTGGTAATAACAAACCTCAAGGTTCTTTCTACAAAAAGTTTAACCATTTTATTTTTTTCGCTCAAAAACTTTATAAAATCATAATCCAGAAGTTCCCTATCTATAAGACCTAGAAGCTCATTATCTCTATTCGTAACTATTGTAGAATCAACTAAATTATCATAATCTTGTAGAAGACCTAGAAATTCCTTAATCTTCAAGTTGACTTCTTTCTTTTGCTTATCATTTAACATCCTAGGTAAGTCATAACCATCAATATTCCTAGATAGTGTCAAAACGGTATAAACAACAAAATCACTATCTTTCTTTAGTTGTTGAGGCATCGCCTTACTAAATATAACACTTTCTATCATGATTATAAATTTAACAATTTAGTTACAATCCTTCAAATTCCAAAACATCAAATCATTATCACAATCTAAAATCTTACCTAACTCCTTCTCTAAATCTTCCTTCCTATACCACAAAATTCATATTTCCAGATGGAGTAGTGCCAGGATTGTAATCGGTTGCTAAAGCTAAGGGTAAGTCTGCATTCATCATTTTGCGAGCTGGAGTGTAGGGAATACTGATAAAATAAGAACAACTTGGTAAAGCAACTGGCATGGTTTTGCTATTCTTTAAAACTTCAATATCTTCATCGGTTACGATTTCTAAATGATCAACAGATAAAGC
>JBKBIJ010000103.1:0-7338 GCA_046299455.1 Brevinematia bacterium
CCCTTATAAACATCATAATCATTAACCTCTATATCCATAACCCTATTAAGATCACCTAACACCTCAATACCTACACTTCCTAACTCCATTTCCTTATTCATCAAAAACTTAGAACTCCTCAAAGCTATCTCATCCGCTACCCCAAACAACGAATCCACTTCAGTATTAGAAACTATAACACAATCCCAAACAACATTACCTCCCCTGTCATGTAACCTAGCAATATAAGAAACTTCTCCCTCTACCAAACTATACTCACCCGTCAAGTAAAAATCATAACCCCTATTATTACTCACCATCCCACCATAATCACCATACACAAAATTCACATCCCTAACCCCCAAAAACTCATAATCACCTAAAAACCTAAGCAAATTGTAAGAAGAATTTATAACACCATAAGAATACGAGTCACGCCTATAAAAATATTCATCCCCTTCTCTCTTGAAAAAACCAAATACCAATACTTTCTTCTTACCAGCACACCCTTCCAACAAAAACACAAAAAACAAAAACTCCAACAAAAATGCAAAAAACAAAAAAAACTTATACTTACCCATAAACCACCCCCTAATCAATACATCCTTATAGACCATCTAGAAAAAATAAAAACTAGGCCTTTTAAAAGATCTAATCAAGGTCATACTTAATATTATATTGTCAATTTTTAAAAACAAAAAAAAGAGATTTCTGAGGTCTATTACTCCAGTGAACTGCAATTCTTCATAATTTATAAAAACCAAAATACTACAAGAGACACACCTAGATAGGCTTAGAAAGGATAGGAAAGAGAAAGATACTTTAGTAAATTAGGATTCTGGCACAGCCTCTATGTTTTTTTGAAAGATAATACAGACAATGTTATAATTTCTTAAGTCTCTTTGGGGGTAGTAATGATAGATTTTCTAAGATCTTTCTTTGATTTTCTTAAAAAGAATTACAAATTCGGAATAGTAACATTTTTCTTTTTGTTAATATTATTTATAACGTTACTCAGCTTTTTTGGATTCAAAATAGGTGTAGTTTTTGTTTTTATTATTTTCTTACTTAATACTATCTGGATAACATTAGCAGGAACAAGGTTAATAGAAGATATCAAGAGTGGTAAGATATTAAGAGGAATTGAAGACATAACCATACTAGCTCTTACCTTAGCAATTCTTATAGTACTATACATAATAGCATCAAACAGGTCCATGAAGATCGATCTTACGTCAGAGAAACTGTATTCTCTATCACAATATACTCTTGATATAATAAAGTCACTAGACAAGGAGGTAAAAATAACCCTATTTGCAGAGAGAGACAGTGCAACAGAACTAGAAAAAATCCTTGAAGAGTATTCTAAAAACTCACCAAAAATAACTTTTACATCGATAGATCCAATAAGAGATCCATTAACAGCAAAAAAATATGAATTATCCCAGGGAGAAAAAATAACAATAGTAATTGAATCCGGTGAAAACAAAAAATACGTAAGAGGAAGTTCATTAATAGAGTATCAACAAACAACATACGGTCCAAAAGCCACTGGCATAAAAGTAGAAGAAGAGGTAACATCTTCGATATTGAATGTAACAGGAACATCTAGAGTTATTTACTTTCTCACAGGGAATGGCGAGTACAAAGTTCTAGGTAGCAACGTACCAGGGGATAGTAAAGAATACTCTTTCACAATATTCAAATCTTACCTAGAGAAAGCCAACTACATCTTAAAAGAACTTAACTTATCAACAACAAAAGAAATACCGAACGATGCTGGAGCTATAGTAATAATGGCACCAAGGAAAATAATTCCCCTAGAAATACAAGATAAACTATATACATACTTTACGAACGGTGGTGGACTAGCAATATTCCTAGAACCTATACTAGGTAACATAACATATGATAGAACATTTTCTATAAATTACCTATTACTAAAACTAGGTTTCTACGTCAAAAACAATATAGTATTTGACCAGGAAAGATTCAATCCCTACATAGGCAGACTTTTCTATATAATGCCATACATCCATTTTAGTCCAATAACTTCGGACATAAAATCAAAAGGACTACCTGTCCAACTCGTTACAGCTATGGCAATAGGCAGAATGGAAAACATAGAAGGACAATTAGGATATAGATACTATGACTTAATGTCAACCTCTGAAGACAGCTGGGGTGAAGTAAACTTACCTGAAGGAAAAGGAATTGTCTCCGCAACACCAGATGAAAAAGATATAAAACCACCAATAATCTTAGGCTATGCGATCGAAAAAATATCAGAAAAAGATAAGACAAAAACTGGCAAAATGGTTATATTGGGAGATATAGACTTCTTATCCGATTACTTCATCGAAAGTATGTCTGGAAACTTAGAATTAGCTTTAAACACCATCGAATGGGTATCTAAAGAAAGTGGAAGTTTAGGAATAAAACCTAAATCCATAAAAAGGGAACCTGTAGTAATTCCTTCATATGCAGATGCAAACTTAATATTGGTACTTAGCCTAATAGTTGTACCATTACTTATGGTGTTGCCAGGAATAATTATATGGTTTGTTAGAAGCAAAAAAATAAAGTAGGAGAACCCAAATGAAGTTTCCTGTAAGCTGGTTAAATGATTTCATAGACCTAAGAAGAATATTAGAATTAGAGAATTTCGACATCAACAAAATAGCTGAGAAATTAACTAAAGTAGGGATAGAAGTAGAGGAAGTTAAAACTCTAAAGCTATACGATGGTAACGTTGTAGTAGCAGAAATAGTAGAGGTCTCACCACACCCAACAAAACCGCATCTTATCATATGCGAAGTAAATGTGAAAAACACCGAGAACAAAATAGTTGTAACATCAGATAAAACAGTAAGGAAAAATCAAAAAGTAATATACTGCTATCCTGGAACAATATTAGAAAAAAATAATACACTTGTGGATGTAGTTGAATTTGAAAACATAAATTCATATGGAATGCTACTGTCTCTAGAAGAGTTGGGAATAGAAAACAAAAGTGAAACAATATGGAAAGTAAATTCCGATTGGGAAATAGGAAGTGAACTTAAAAAGAACATACTACCTGAATTTATAACTGAAGAATACATTATAACTGTCAAAACACCATCAAATAGAGCAGATGTACTATCAGTATTGGGAATAGCAAGAGAGTTATCAGCTATCTACGATGTACCACTAAAACCTATACCTGTCCACAAGTTCCACGAAGATCTTTCAAAACCAAAAATAACAATTCAAGATAATAGGTGTCTTAGGTATTGTTCAAGGGTGGTAAAAAACATAAAAGTCAAAGAAAGTAATGACATAGTGAAAATAAGATTACTACTTTCTGGACAAAGACCTATAAACAACATCGTTGATATAACAAACTACATCATGTTATCAATAGGACAACCAATGCATGCATTCGACTACGATAAGTTGTCTGGTAGAGAAATAATCGTAAGGTCATCCAAAAAAGGAGAAGAAATAGTAACATTAGATCATAGAAAATTGATCTTACCTGAAAATACTTTGGTAATATCAGATAGCGAAAAAGCAATCGCTATAGCTGGAGTAATAGGGGGAGAAGAAACAGGTGTAACAGAAGAAACAACATCAATACTTCTAGAAAGTGCATACTTTGATCATAACACAATAAGAGAAACATCAAAAAACCTCGGAATATCAACCGAATCATCCATAAGATTTTCAAGAAACATAGGTTTCTACACAACTGAGATTGCTATAAACATGGCAGTATCAATGATACAAGAAGGAGAAGTATCTTCACTATCAGACGTAAAGAGCGATAAATTAAAAGAATCTGTGATAAAAACAAGTTTCAGTAACCTAGCAGATAAGATAGGGTACAACATACCAAACAACAAAATGAAATCTATCCTAAAATCTTTAGAGTTTGAAGTACAAACAAAAGGTGATGAAATAACGATAAAAGTACCACCATTCAGAACCGATGTATCAATCGAGGAAGACATAGTCGAAGAAATAGCAAGAATATTCGGATACGATAACATACCATCAACAATACCTAAAATAGAAAAAAACTTGGAAATCCCTCTAAATGAGATAACAATAGAACAAAAAATTAGAAATAATCTAATATCTCAAGGATTTACAGAAGTGGTAAATTTCTCTTTCATATCAGAGAAAGATGCAAACTTATTTGGATTAGACAGAAATACATTAATAGAAATACAAAACCCAATGATCGAAGATGATAAAATATTAAGACCACTACTAATCATCAACATACTAAAAACAATTCAAAGAAACACAAAAAAAGGATACAAAAATCTCTCACTTTTCGAAATAGGTAGAATATTCAATAAAAACGGAAATTTCCATGAAGAAAAGAATTTATGTATAGCACTACATGGCAAAAAATACGAAAACTGGGCAGGTAATATGTACTTTTCTTATTACGACCTAAAAGACATCATAGACAGAATATTTTTATCATTAGGTATAGAATATGATACAATACCTAGAAAACACAGATTCCTCCACGATTACATATCTGGAGAGATAATAATAAAAGATGAAAAAGTAGGAATAATAGGAAAAATACACCCAGAGATTACAACGAAACTAGAGATAGATGAAACGTATATTTGCGAGATTTCATTATCAAAGATAGAAAAACACGCAAAGAAAGAAACAACATTTAAGCAATTTAAAAACTTACCTATATCATCTAAAAACATATCAATATTGGTTCCAAAAGATTACTATGTAAACGATATTGTAAAGTTCATAAAAAACTACGACACTGGAAACCCAAACATATCTATAAAAGAAGTAAGGGTAATGGATATTTACGAAGGAGAAAGTATACCTCAAGGATTTAAGAGCACAAACATTTTAATAAAACTTAGATGGATAGATGAAGTAAAAGAAGAAACAGAAATAAAAGTTGTCTTTCTAAATATAATCAAAGATATCCAAGAAAAGCTAGGACTTTCTGTAAGGGGAATGTAAATGAAAGAATTTCTGAAAAATGCATTTCAAGTAAGAAACGACCTAATAGGAGCACCAAATGGATTTTCGTTCGAACTTACATCAAAAAAACAACTCATAGACAAGCTATTTGTGATCGTAAAGAAGTACAACTTTCTAGAAATTAATACACCATTGTTTGATTTTTTCGAAGTATACGAAAGAACTTTAGGTAGTAATGTAAAAGAGTTATTCATATTCAAGGATAACAGTGACTTTATAGTACCTAGGTATGACATAACAACACAAATAGTTAGGTTTCTAGCCCCAAGGATAAAATCTCTCTCTCCTCCTATAAAAATATCCTACTATGGCGATGTATTCAGAGAACCAGAATTCAAGTGGCATCCAAGACAAATAAAACAGTTCGGAATAGAAATAATAGGAGGAGAAGGAAATCCCAGCGAAATGATAACAGTCCTCAAAGAGATATTAGAGACACTCGAGGAATTTAAAACGCTAAAAAACTATAAGATTGTATTCAATTTTTCACAAGTAATAGAAGCAATAATATCAAGGATCAACATAGAAGACCAAGAAATATTAAAACATCTAATATCAAACAAAGACATTCCATCAATAAAAAGTATAATATCTGATACCAAGTTTATAGAAGACATAGAAAAACTTATTTACCTTTCATTTAACGAAGACTTCGACAAAATCATATCCGAAATTAACAAAACACTAAACATCCCAATAAGCAAAGAGATGGAAAAAGAACTAAAAACTATAGTAGATAACTTCAATGGAGCAATATGGGATCCAACATTGGTATCGGAAATGGATTACTACAGTAGTTTTTTCTTAAAAGTCTTCGCCGAAAATAAACCATACCCAGTAGCAAGTGGTGGTAGATACGATAGGTTAACTAAAAAATTTGGATATAACGAAACAGCAATGGGATTTGCTATCGACATAATATGAAAAAAATTCTATGCATAGACATAGGGAATACCAATATCGTTTTTGGTATATCATCATTAGACCCAAACGACTTCAAATTCTTACACTTTAGAATAACCACAAATCATTCAATAACAATAGATGAAGTTTCACTAACCTTGTTTAACATATTAAATTATTTCTCCATAAACAAAGAAGAAATCTCAGAATCAATAATATCAAGTGTTGTACCCGAAATTGATGTACAATTTAAGCACGGAATAAGAAATATAATAGGGACAGAACCTAAATTCGTAACACCCTCCAAAGTACCAATAAAAGTGAATTACAATAATCTCATGGAAATAGGAAGCGATAGATTAGTAGATGCTTATGCTTCAAAAGTACTTTACGGGAATAACTGCATAATTGTTGATACGGGAACCGCAACTACAGTAGACGTAATTCTTAATGGAAACTATGAAGGTGGGGTAATAATGCCAGGAATACAGACATCACTGTATGCAATATTTCAGAAAGCTTCAAAAATACCTAAAATATCACTAGGTATACCTAATAATATCATAGGCAAAACAACAGAAGAATGCCTTAGGAGTGGCATAGTTGTTGGGCTTTCAAAAGGTATAGAAGGAATCATAAAGGAAATCCTAAAAGAAACTAAATACAAAGATTTCAAGATAATCTTCACAGGTGGACTGTCAGATAACATATTCAAAATAGTGGACATAGAAAACAAAATAATAGACAAAGAACTCATACTTAAGGGACTAAAGCTACTATCATTCGTAGAATGAAAAAAATTAACTTCTATAAAAAGCTAAACTACAAACCCTCCAGAAAAAAGACACCATTTATCCCAAAGAGCTATCATTAGGTATAAAACTACTACACTTTTCTTTTTTGATTCTCTTAGAATAAAATCTTTTTCGAAAATCTCTCTATGGTATAAGTTCTTTTGGGACATGTATTTTGAAATAAATTCTGAAGAAAGTAGTTTTCGAAAGTGGTAAAGTATGCCTTCAACACATATTTTGAATACCTTTAAGTAGAAAATAACATTTTTGAACTATCTTCCCCAAAGGTACTCGAAATCTTAGGAACATAAAGTACTTTTGAAGGGAACATAGTATAAGTTATGTTGATGCAATCTCGATCTAATTAGCAACCAAGGATGGTTTAAGTTCTTCCATAACTTTTGAGAATACATCATCTCTTTGAGGTTTTTTCCCTAGAATTCTTTCCAAATCCTCGGAAGACAAAGTTTCCTTTTCCATTAGTTCTTTTGCTAGAGTTTTTAATTTGTCAATATTTTTAGTAATCAATTTTAGTGCTTCTGAATAGCAGTAATTTACTATGGACTTTATCTCACTATCTATTACTTCTGCAATTCTGTCACTATACGTTTTTTTAACTACAATATCTTTACCTAGAAACACT
>JBKBIJ010000104.1:0-7334 GCA_046299455.1 Brevinematia bacterium
ATAATTATCATGATAAGGATATCAACGAGGACATTGTACGGACTCAGAGCTATTATATACATGGGGCTAAATAAAGAAAAGTGGCCAATTTCCTTAAGCGAAGTAGCAAAACGCCAAAATATACCACTTAGGTACATAGAGCAAATATTTATCAAACTAAGAAAGACAGGTATTGTAAAAAGCATAAGAGGGACAAAAGGTGGGTATGTGCTCAAGCAAGACTATGAGAACATAACTTTACTTGAAGTACTAGAAGCTGCGGAAGGCAAAGTAATTCCTGTTTGGTGTTTAAACCCTATGTATAAAAAAAAGTGTCCAATAGTTGAAGATTGTATATTGGCAGATGTATGGAGAGAACTAGGCGAAAGAATAAAAAATTACTTGGGCAACGTAAAGCTAAAAGATTTACTCATAAAGGCAAAAGAAAGTAACTTTATTGAACTCATAGAGAAAATGGGAATAAAAAAATAGGAATTAGCTACTAAAACTTGTAACAGAGATCTTTTTAAAGTAAAGTATAAGCATTTTCTCGGGTGAAAAGTGTTTACTAGTTGCAGGTATTACTACAAAACTAGAATTAAATACCGGTTCATTAGCATCATTTGTATTATTTACACCCAATAAAAATTTAAAATCTGCCACTTCGACACCAGAATGATAAAATAACTCTTGTTTTTTCGCTATAAAAGTATTCTCATCATCAGGTGCAACAGGAGGAATAATGTCGGTTTGAGCAATAGAATCAGGCAAAGAATAAGATTTTCTATACTCATCATAACTCAAAACATCTAAAACCAAGTTTCTATCAATATCCATCAAATCATTACCTTTAACTAATTCTTTAAGAAATAATACAACATTCTTAGATCTATCATCAATTGGATGAAAAAACCAATCAATATCAACTAAAAATTCCTCTATTCCTAAATCTTGACTCAAAAATATATCTTCAATACCTTCAGAAAACAACCTTTCAGTCATTTCTTCAGATCTTATGATATCGAGTATAGAGTCATAGAGATACTTGTCATGGGACTGTTTAATTTTAGATAGTTCAAAAAGTTTAGTTGCTAATCTAACGGCATTTTCGGGTTTAATAGCTTTCAAAAACGATAAATTTAAATTTCCAACAATCACATTACTTCTTCTTCTATGTGATCTTCTGATTATAACAACGGGATCATCTATGAAACCCAAAAGCTTATTGATAACCTCTTTTTGGTAAGATAACAGTCTACTCTTCTCAATCTCATGATTATAAACATTCGTAAGAAGTATATTCATAAACTTCCCTAAATCACCAAATTCGTCGTAAGATAATATTCTATAAACACCAAACTCATCCTTATCCATTCCTTTGAAAATAGATTCAATAATAGATACTTTCCTAACTTCAGCATCATCAAAAACTCTCGAAACCAAAAAATCGTACTCATCTTTGTACAATTTCAAGAAACTTTTATACTTAAAAAAATAAACATACAAAACGAAAAAACCACTAAAAACAGCAATAACACCAATGGGTATACCAAACATAAAAAAATATTTAATAAAATTCTCGCTATCCAAGCTTTGGCTTAAAAAAATGATAGAGAAATACATTAGCAAAACAATAGAAAGAAATGCAAAGCCTGATAATATAATCGATAACTTCAAATAAAATCTAACTTTCATATTACCATATATTTCTGTTTGATGAAATGAGCAGAAGAATCTCAGTAATATTTGATTCTATCTCTTCAATTATCTCTTGAGATTTATTCGTTAAGTAATTATACAAAATAAGAAGCGGTATAGCAACAATTAATCCAGCAGCAGTAGTTATAAGTGCTTCAGCTATACCTCCAAGAAGTTCAGAAGGGGAAGACAATCCCTTCTCAGCTAAAACAGAAGTTGATTTTATCATTCCCAAAACAGTACCTAACAACCCCAGCATAGGAGAAACAGTAACCATCGTACCAAGAAGATATAAATACCTATTCAAAACAGGTAATTCTATTTTTGCAATCTCTTCTATAGAATTCTCAATATCCTCCTTACTAGCACCTTTAATATAAGCATCAACAGCGGTTTTCAAAATGTTTGAAGCAACATTTACTTCAGAATCACATATAGCAATAATATCTCTAATACCACCCTTAGATATCTTTTCCTTAGCAATACCAAAAAGCTTGTTCATAGACTTTCTAAGATAAGAAAAGAAAACATACCTCTCTATAGCTATAGCTACTCCAATAACAGATGCTAAAAATATAAAAACCATCATTACCCCACCTTTAGAAAGATAGGAAAAAACTGATAAAATCCACTCCATATAGCCTACCCCTATACGTTAATTTTATAATCTAGACCCAAACATTCGCAAACTACATTGGACTGTATTAAAAATTTCACCTTCCTAAGTCTTTTAGCCTCTCTTATTCATTTGTTACAACCTCTAAAGAAAACCGGAGTAACAGTTCCCTTTAATGAATTATTCAACTTTTCAGCGATATTTCTTAAAACTTTAGTAGGAAAGTAATATCCTTCCATACCCCCTAAGAAAGTTAATTTCCTAGAATTAGGTCTCTTCTTCTAGATTCCTTCCTTACAAACTATTTGGAGAGACTACTTCAAAAATTCAGTTCCTTAAGTTTCCCTCTACTACATTTTACTTACAACCTTTTAAGACAAGCACTTTTACTGTACTTTTATTAAATAACCTTTTATGATAGTTACTTTTCCAGAATGGTACTCTTGTTCTATAACTCCTAAAAGGTTATATTCTCTCAGGGTTATTGAGTTTATAGTACGGTTCTAAGTAAAGAAATATACTCTCTTTCTGTTCCATAACTTCACAAGGAAAGTTGATTCTCTTAAGGGATGGTTTCCTTTTTAAGTTATCATCCAATTTCTTAGAGATATTTCCAATATCTCTAAAGACTAAGAATGATATTTTTGATACACTGTTGCTTTTTAGATTGATTCCCTTAGGGTTTTTAATTTAGAAAACCTATTCTTCATTACGGACTTTTCAGGCAGGTACTTTCAAATGCCAGGTTAAAAACTGATTTCCTAAGTTTCTTTCTCTGGACTATCTTCACTAAAAGTTATTCAAATAGACCTTCTTATGGTATTATTCTTTTAACCTCTAGAGAAAAGTAATTTCTTAGGGTAATAATTTGAATCTTCCTCAGCAGAAAAATGTTTTAAATCTTAGATATCAAATCTTTAATGTATGAGTTTATATAATCAATATCGTTGGATGTAATAGCTCCTCTAACAAAATCTCTTCTACCACCACCTTTAACACCCATTTTGGACATACTTTTAACAATTTCCTGTAAATCAATACTACTAACATTTGTACCAAAAACAAAATTAGTAGTTTCGTCATTGCGTGAAACAAGAAACACCAAAACATCTTCCATCCTTTCCTTAACTTTATCAACTACACTACCTAAGTAAGACATATCAACTTTTTCAAAGAATCTAAAAACAAATTTATACTTTCCAACTTTTTCGATGCCTTTAATAATATCATCAAAATCAATTTCTTTTTGAGAGAATTTAGACTTTTCAAGTTCTTTAATCCTTTTTATGAGCATATCGATTCTTTGCGGTATATTCTCAACGCTTACTCCTAATTGCTTTGAAACACTATCAACAACATCGTAATACTTTCTAAACTCCAACAAAGCATACTTACCTGCTACCGCTTCTATTCTTCTTATTCCAGAAGCAACTGCTCTCTCTCCAACAATCTTTATAATCCCTATATCACCAGTTCTATTGACATGAGTACCACCACAAAACTCCTTAGAAAACCCAGGAATTTCAACAATTCTAACAACGTCACCATATTTATCTCCAAAAAATGCTAAAGCTCCCTCCTTCAAAGCTTCACTTTTAGGCATAAACCTCTTTAAGACTTCTATATTTTTGAAAACAACTTCATTAGCCTCGTCTTCTACTTTTCTTATATCTTCATCTGTTAATGAAGAATAATGTGAGAAATCAAACCTTAATCTATCACTTTCAACCAAAGATCCAGATTGAACAACATGATTACCTAAAACTTTTCTCAAAGAAGAATGAAGTATATGAGTAGCTGTATGATGTCTCGCTATACTAAGCTTCCTGCTAATATCAACAGACATTTTTACTTTTGTGCCAACACTAAATTCTCCTTTATTAACCTTAACAAAATGGAAGTAAACATCATTTTCTTTCTTAGTGTCCATTACAAACAAAGCATTCTCATCGGAAAACATTACTCCAACATCACCAACTTGTCCACCACCCTCAGCATAAAAAGGTGTCTCATCTACCAAAATTATACCAACCTCACCTTCGCTAATGCAATTCTTTTCAACAATTTTATCACCACTCTTGACATAAATCTTGCTTATTCTAGACTCATATTCAAAGTATTCATCACCAACATACTTGGTAACAACATCAGATTTAATAATACTAAAATCAATTTGACTTTCTTTTTTCCAACTCATCTTACCTCTTTTCCTCTGGGACTCCATGAGCTCATTAAACTTAGACCAATCTATATTAAACCCTTCATCATGACACACATCCTCAATAACATCCAAAGGCACTCCCATAGAATCATAAAGCTTGAAAACTTCCTCACCTGGCAAAGTATTCTGTCCTAATTCTTTAAACTTAAGCAAGATCCCCGAAAGATAATTTATGCCATTACTTATATTTCTAAAGTATTTTTCTTCTTCAATTTTTATAACCCTTTTTACACTTTCTTTTTTATCAACAATTTCTGGATAAAACCCACCCATAGCATCAACAACTCCATCAATAACTTTAAACATTACAGGTTCATTTACCCCCATCTTACTCGCATACCTTAAAGCTCTTCTAAGAATTCTCCTTATAACATATCCTCTACCTTCGTTTGAAGGATAAATTCCTTCGGCACCTACAAAAGTTATAGCTCTTGCATGGTCTGCCATAACATTTATAGGAATAACATTGTCACCTTCGTAATTTTTACCAGTTTCCTGAGATATTTTAGATATTATCGGTTCAAAAACATCAGTTTCATAGACACTTTGTTTATTTTGCAAAATCATAGCAAGCCTTTCCAATCCCATACCCGTATCTATACCCTTAAACTCCAATTCTCTTCTTTGACCTAACCTATCCTGATGATACTGCATGAAAACAAGATTCCAAAACTCCAAAAACCCATCACAATTCTCAGGGGATTTACACGTATTCTTGTCGTAACTCCACCTATCTCTAAGGTCAATATATATTTCAGAACAAGGACCACACGGTCCTTCATCACCTGGTGGCCCCCAAAAATTGTCTTTCTCACCAAGTTTAAAAATTCTACTCTCATCTATACCTATTACCTTATTCCAAATCTCGAAAGATTCAATATCATCCTTGTATATGCTCACATACAAAAGATCCCTATCAATCTGAACAACCTCAGTAACAAATTCCCAAGCAAACTCAATAGCCTCTTTTTTGAAATAATCACCAAACGAAAAGTTACCCAACATTTCAAAAAATGTATGATGTCTGGGAGTTTTACCTACATTCTCAAGATCACTGGCTTTGCCACCCGCTCTCAAACATTTCTGAACCGAAGTAGCTCTCGTAAAGGGAGGAACTTTCTCTCTCAAAAAATAAGGTTTAAACTGAACCATTCCCGCAGTAGTAAAAAGCAGTGTCGGATCATCAGGTGGTATTAGCGAACTACTACTAACAATCCTATGCCCTTTGCTTTCAAAAAAGGAAAGAAAAATTTTTCTTATCTCTGAACTCGAAAGATTCTTCATAACCTAAATATAATCAATCATTTCGAACTATTTCAATTTTAGAAAACAACTATTTTTTGCCAGAGTATATAGAAAAACTTATTCGATCCTTAACATTACCAAAAGCCATATTCCAAATTGTAGACCTCTTATTCAAAAACTTCGAATTCGAATTTATTTTTTTCAATAAAGATTCATATTTTTCTTTGTAAAAACCAAATTTCAAAAACACCTCCATATCATTGTTATCCAAAAAATCATAAGGATTAGCTTCAATACTCTTTTTTAGAAGACTATTATATTCATAAAATATCTTCAAGTACTCTCTATAAACAGATTTACAGTAATCTTTAACAATCTGGTCAACCTCTTCAATCTCATCGAGTATCTTAACCGCCAAACCTAACTTATTCTGCATCGAATAGAAATCTTTAGAATTTACTACAGAATACTTTATACTCAAGAAAATACCAGATATATAATCATTATCTACTTCGATTTTTTCAAGTTTACCTTCATTGTAGAATTCTATCTTTTTAGAAAACCTTGGAACATTATCCAAAGTAACTACAACCAAATCACAAAGAGCAGAAATCACTCCCGTTTGCCATTCATTTTTCGATATTGCATCAGAAAGTTTCTTTATATAACCAGAGACAAGATCCTTATATTTCTCATCTTCTCGGTAGTAAATTTCATAAACTTTCAAACTACCACCCTTAAATTCTATTTCACCATCAAACAGAAAGTTTATCTTACTAACAAAATCACTTTTAGGCTTGTTTGAGGAAATAAATTTGTAGTAAGTGTTATAATCAACTATAATTTTTGTCTTATTTGGTGATATCGTATTCGCTCTTGATTGTAATCTTGCAGCTAAATTTAGCAATATACCTTGTAAATCCCCTTTTTCGCTAATTATGAGAGGAGCAGTTGAATATCCACCAACTATTCCTCCAGATATTTCGAAAGGGGGCAAAAAAGATTCATCAGTCTTATCAATACTAACCAAACTTATTTTTTTAGAAAATAAATTTATAACATCAAAAGTAGCATTAAGCAAATCAACTACATCAGCCCCAACAAGTATAACTTCATCACCTCTTTCCCTCCTAGCCATAATTCCATACTTTTTCGCTGTGTTTTTTATAGTAATCTCAACAAACCTATCTAACCTATGCAAAGAAGTTACATTTCTTCTAGTCTTTTGGCAAAAAGAGGTATATCCATGTATATCTAAAAGAGCTATGAAAATATTAGGTACCATTAAAAACTTTTTTAAGTCTCCATACATCGAAGGATATTTCTGATCGGGGACAACTAGAACCTTCCATAAATCCTTATATTCTTCGAAATTTAACTCATAAAACATTCCCCAATACAACTTTTTTATGAGATTAAACAAAACATCAATTTCAGTTTTACTAACTTTGATTTTATTACTAACTATAAACTCTCTAAGAGAGGAAAAACTAGAAATATTTCCTGATAGAATTTGGCTAACCAGGTCTAGAAATTTTTTAGAATCATCCACAATGAGCAATTCGAGAAAGGGGA
>JBKBIJ010000105.1:0-7234 GCA_046299455.1 Brevinematia bacterium
AAGCGTATACTTTATGGCTCAAATCAACTTCTAGATGTATGAAACGAAAGTTAAACTCTTAGAAAAGTAAGGTTGTCCATAAACAGAAAATTATAAGAAGGTATAAAACAAAGCATCTTAAATGACTTTTAAAGAGTAAAGGAAAAGTTAATCAACTCATATCTGATTCATATCTATTCAACTAAGGTAATCACTACAAAAACTACCTTTCCTAAGAAGCTATGAAAACAGAAATACCATAATATAAATTATCTTAGTAGTTTTCATGAAAGATATAGGAGACAAAGAAATCTTGAAGATAGAACCTGTCTTAAATAGGCTTCAGTATACCATTCTTTAGAAGTCATAGATATAATAGAATGAATAGATTTTTTGAGACAGCACTCTTTAGAGTGTTTAGAAGTAACATTTTTAAAATTTCATTAAGGTAGTGTACTAATATATCCCAAAGAGATAAGTATAAGTGTATTTTCAACACAACTTCGCTCCTAAGTTTGCAATTTTGTCTTTTTGATTCTTAA
Source organism: Brevinematia bacterium (assembly GCA_046299455.1). Lineage (GTDB taxonomy): Bacteria > Spirochaetota > Brevinematia > DTOW01 > DTOW01 > SKYB106. Next base: position 522 of record JBKBIJ010000105.1, read on the forward strand.
AAATGTTTAGGAGGGAATTGTATGAAAAAGATTGTTTTCACTGAGGACTTAAAAACTGGTATAGAGAGAATCGATAACCAACATATACAACTTATACAAAAAATAAATGATTTTTTAGAAAAGTTAGGTAACTCAGACTCTAAGGTAATATCGAGTGACCTTGAAGAAATTTTTGATTTTATGGCCGAGTATGCAAAGTTTCACTTTTCTGATGAAGAAAAATTAATGGAAGAACACGAATGTCCCATACTTAATTTACAAAAAATGCAACATCAATTTTTCATGCTGGAAGCAAACAAATTAAAATTCGATCTCACTACAAAGGGTTTAACTCAAGAAATCATGGAAAGAGCTACGAAACTTCTCATAGACTGGATTTCAAGTCACATTTCTAACATGGATAAAAAAATAAAAAATTGTATACACAAGAATGAACAGTAATCCAATTTTCATTCTTTTTTCCTGTGTTTGCTACTATAATAACTTACAATTTTACCTCTTCACCCCATATACAAAATAAACTCTCCTCCTAGAAAATCATAACTCATTTTCTCCTACTATCTATAACTTTTCTAAAAAAATCAATTTAAGAACTCTTCTTCCCCAGGATGAGTTTTATAATACATGCTAAATTCACTAATAGATAATAACACCTAAATCAAACTACCTAGATTTAGAAACTGATACACTTCTAAAACTCTTCAGAGTAGGATTTTTATAACACATTATTAAATTTTGTTAATATAGAGCCTAATTCTTTCCTAGAAGTTTAACTTTTAATGATAACGTTAGGTTTATATCCTTGGTTTTTAGGGAAGATAAAGTTTTTGCTCTCCTAATGACAATTTGGTATACGTTAGTAAATAAAAAAGAAAGTATGAACATATTTTTAAAACAGGTTATTTTGACACTCTGATTTGAATTAGGTATTTTTATTACTTTTATTTTATCATTCTTCGATATGTTACCTCAAGAAGATAATTTAAAGGAGTACCTTGATAAACTTTACGAAAAATATTGTGTACCAGAGTTTATAAAATCTGATCCTATACAATTTGTTTACGTTTTTGATGACAATATGAATAAAGAAATTTCTGGGTTTCTAGCTTCCGTTATGTCACAAGGCAAAAGGAAAAACATAATATCAAAAACAAAGGAATTAATATTTGATGTAATGGGTGGGGACCCACTTAACTATATTTTGAAATTTGATTTTCAAAGAATCGGCAAACTCGAGGGCTTTTCTTATTTTTCGTACAGAAACATAACAGGTCTACAACTTGCTTATATTATCAACTCATTAAAATACGTTCTGAACAAATGGGGTAGCCTTAAAAATCTCTTTTACGAAATGTACAAAAAGAATTCGTGGTATATGAATATCAAATTCGCACTTATTGATGTTGTTTATGAAATGTTTAGTTGGAGTAATAAAATTCCTAGCGATGTAAGTTCATTAGTACCTAATCCCTCAAGGGGCAGTGCATGTAAAAGACTTAACATGTTTCTTAGATGGATGGTCAGGAAAGATAAGGTAGATACAGGATTATGGAATGACATCATACCTACTTCAAAACTTGTCATACCTTTAGATTTCCATGTTTCTAAGATTTCTAGGGAATTGAACCTAACAAAGAGATCTCAAGATGATTGGATTACCGCAGAAGAGATAACCGAAAAACTAAAAGTATTTGATCCGAACGATCCAGTTAAATACGATTTTGCTATTTTTGGGTATGGCGTTAATAAGTGATTTAGTTGACTTTCTCTGATGAGGTTTTTGATATATAAAGTCTTTGATCCGCGATAGTAAATAGTCTCTCTATATCGTATTTTGCTTCTATTATATCACTTATACCTATTGACATTCCAAGCTTCTTATCAGCTGGTATATCTATATCTTCTCCCTTGAATGCTTTAATGGTATCTCTGTAAAACATAGTGTCAAACATTTTTAACCACCTTTTTGCAGCCAAAATCGCTTTCTCTTTGTTAGTATGAGGCATTATTACAACAAATTCATCGCCCCCAAACCTCCCAATAAAGTCCGTTTTTCTAACTTGCTTCGAAAGGAGCGTTGCAAACTCTTTAAGCAAAATATCACCTATTATATGTCCAAATCTATCGTTATAGTATTTGAAGTTATCTAAATCTATTAGTGCAAGACTAAAACAATAGTTCTGTATTCTTCTACACCTACTTACCTCTTTGATTAAGATGTTATTTACCTCATTTCTATTTGCAATTCCTGTTAGAAAATCTATTTTCGCTATTTGTTCTATCTTTGAAGAATTTTTTATTACTTCAAGTTTGTTCGAAATGAGAAGAGCATTTATTCTAAGCAAAGAAGTTTGATCTTTATCTATAAAAAGATCTCTAGTGTTACTTGCTAATACAAAAAAACCTTTTGTTTCCCTGTTCGAAAAATATACCGGTAGTATATATAAGTTTAGAAACCGCATTCCACTATCAGTTATGTATCTCTCCGCTTTTACATCTAGATTTTCTATGAAATATTTCTCTTCTTCAGTTAATTCTGGTATTGAAAATATTCTATTTTTCTCTTTATCAAAGAATATAACTTTCTCTAGCAAGAAAGAGTTTATTATTATATTGAGAATCTTGTTTATTAATCTCTCTTCATCAGTTTCTTTTATTATTATTTCTTGTAATGTATTTAGAAATTTTAATTCGTTTTTTCTGTTTTGGAAGGAGATGAGTTGTTTTTGGTAGTAAGCTTGTTGTATTACTAGTTCTTCTTCGATCTTTATAGGGGGTAACCTCAAAATCTCTTCTTCTGTTTCAAGTACTTTTTTGTACATCTTATGATCATTTCTAAGTTCAAGGAATCTCTCTTTTATTTCTTTTGCTTTATCGGCTTGTCCTAACTTTTCTAGAGTGGAAATTAAATCTTTAAGGATTTTCGCCTCTACGTATTTAAATCCATTTTGTACTATAAAGTCCATAGCGGTTTGTAAATAGTAAACCTTGTCATTTATATTTGTTGCTACCATCGATAGTCCCCAGTAATAGAAGGCTTTCCCCTCTTTGTCTAAGTTTTCAAATTCCTCTTTTGTAAAAGAAATCAAGTTGTTTACAAAAATCGAAACTTCTTGAATTTTGGATTTTATAAACATATCCATTACCCAAAGCTTGACATTCGAATGTATTGGAAGTTCTTTTATATTTGCAAAATGTTTTACTTTCATAAGTATGTTCATTATTTTACTTGCATTATGGTAGTTGTTAGCTATCATGTAAATGTAGCATATGTTTACCAAACTCATACATATTTCCTTCAAATCCTTTTCCTCTATGCTCTTCATGAGGGATTTCTTTGAAAAGTGTAATGCTTTACTGAAGTTATCCATAGAATAGTATACATAAGATAGGTTATTGTACAGATGAGTGATATTTGGTTTTCCTACGAAAGTGTCTATCCTTAAAGCTTTTTGTGATGATGTTATTGCTTTATCCATCATTCCAAGCCTCAGGAATATGTTAGCAAGCAAATGGTAATGGGTTATAAGAAAGAAATTATCTTTTCTCTTACCGAGAGTCCTTATGGATTCTTTAGCCACAGAAAGTATAGTTTCTGGGCCTAAGGCCTCACTCGCAGTTATGTAGAAGTAATAGAAGTTAGATATGTATCTGTAAAGTTTTGGAAAATTGTTTTGGTTTCTATAGATTTGGTCGAATAATTCTAACGTCTCGTTTTGGTTTAGAAGCCCTAGTATAAAGAGTAGAGATTTTGATAGTACCATCTCTTTCTCATCGTTCAATCTTAAAGCAATTTCATAACTCTTCTTAGCAGTGTTATGTGCCAACTTCCACCTCGATTGGGATACAGCATATAGGTATCCAAGTAATCTATTTGCTTTTGCAAGTAATGGTAAATTATTTTCTCTCTTTAATTCTTCTATAAACTCTGCTAGATAATCTATAGCATTATCTATCTCTCCTACACCTATAAGTGAAAATATGAATTTCATGATAAACTCTAGTTTAAATGTCTTTTGAGTTTTGGAAACTAAATTAGCTCCTATCTTTTGACATATTTCCCAGCACATCCATTTGTAATAACTATAAAAATTTGATAAATGCAATTTATATTCTGTTTTGTATTTATAGCTTGAATCGTTTTCAAACAGGAGAGCATTAAGTTTTATACACTCGTCACTACTATACTCCAAAACTTTATCTATTCTTTGGATGACTATTATTTTTATACCTTTGTTAAACCCAAGCAACGTTTTTAATATGCTAACAGTACACTTAAAAAATTCTGGCACTTTAACCACAATAATAATGTTTTCTACATTGTTTTTTTTAATAATTTCAAGAAAAAGCTTACTTAACAGTATTCTAAATTCATTCGTTTTTACACAAAACTCAACTCTGTCAAAATACTCTTCAAACATCCTACTAATGTCATCTTCTCTACCTTCTATAAGGTTTAAAAAATATTCTCTTACATCACTACTTATATTTTTTGAGACTTTCTCAAAAATTCCCCTATCAAAATTCTTTACTACGAAACTAGATATAGGACTTAAAGGCAATTCGGTTTGAGTAAGCAAAATATAGTTTTTTATTCCTTGACTCACTGTTTTTTTCGCTTTCTCTAAGTCATTAGTTTGAACTAGTATAATCTTATTTCTGTCCGTATCTGTCATAAACATTTATTATTATAGCTAAATTATTTAGCTTAGAAAAATTTTGCTTCAAGTTATGAATACTTAAGTCAAGTATTTCTCCAAGCAATTTTTATATTAGATAAAACCAATAACTCTAAGAAAATACTCTTCTTAATAAGCCACGAAACAAAAGTAACATAAAAGAAAGTTTTACAAATAAGTTTGTAATAAGAAATAAGCGTTATAAATTCACAGAAAACTCCTTAAGAGAACCAATTCAAAAAACTACTTTTCTTCGGAAGTTACAAAATAAAAATGCCAATTTCCCAAGTAAGTTGTAAGTAGAGTTGTAAGAAAAATAAAAAAACTTGATTCCTGACATAATATCATCTTTTAGGTGTAGTTGGTTAATATTACCCTACTTAGAAAGAAGAAGATATTCAAAAATATTATTTTCCTGCTTAAAAGTGCTCAAAAAGTATCGCTTAGATATTGGATAATCTTCTAAAAATAACCCTCACTCCAAGAAAACTACCTTCCCTTAAAAGTTATAGAGTATAAAAAGTCTATTTCAAAAATGTTACTTTTCCACTAAAAAGTGTTCAGAGATTATATCCAAGAAATTGGATAACTCCTTAAAAAACTTATAGCTTCAAGAAAATACTACCCTTTAGAAGTCATGGAAAAGAAATACCATACAAGAGAGTCTGTCTAATTAAGTTGTAAGTAAGAATAAGTATTCTAAATTTATGTAAAACTCTTAAAGAAATTAATCTAAGAAACTAGCTTTCTTCGTAAGTCATCAAAACATAAATATCGTAAGAAAGATCATCTGGATAGATTTTAGGAAAGATAAAAGAGTGAAAGGAGCTAAGAAATTCGACCAATTTTTGAAAAAACCTCTTACATTGAGAAAGATACCATACTCAAGAAGCTATAAACCAAAAATACTATAAAATCAATTGTTTATTTGGTAATGTGTGTTTTACTTTTAGGATGTGGTATTATTTCAAAATTTATATTTATAGAGGATTATAAGGCTTATTACTTCAAAGAACTCCTACTTTCTAGAATTTATAAAAACAGAAATATCATAAGAGAACATATCTGGATAGGCTTTAGGGGAATAGAGGAGAAAGATTTTAAAGAAATTGGATTTTTGATACACTTTCATGATAATTTGTTAAATTATGCCTTATTTGTTATAATAAAATTTATGATAGGTATTATTGATTATGGTGCTGGAAACATAAGAAGTATAGTGAATGCAATAGTAAAAGCAAGTAGAGATTTAGGTATTGATGTTATAGTTTCATCAGATCTAGAGATACTATCTGGCGTTGATAAGCTTATACTTCCAGGAGTAGGAGCTTTTGGTGATGTTATGAAGAATCTAAAGTCTAATTCTCTCGATGAGTTTGTAAAAAACTGGATAAGAAAAGGAAACAAATTCATGGGAATATGTGTTGGACTTCAAGTGCTATTTGAAGTTGGATATGAGAATGGTATTAACGAGGGACTAAATATTTTCAAAGGAGACGTTGTAAAGTTCTCTATAGCTAAACCTATACCTCATGTAGGGTGGAATCAAATTAGTGTATTGAACGAAAGCCCATTCTTCTCGAAACGAGATGAAGGAAAGTATTTTTACTTTGTACATTCGTATTATGTTAAACCAAAGGATGAAAAATTGATAAACACAACAACTGAGTATAACGGTGAGATCTTTACATCATCGATATTCTGTGAAAACGTTTTTGGGGTCCAATTTCATCCAGAAAAAAGCCATAAAAACGGAGAAGACATTATAAAAAAGTTTTTGAAGAATTTCTAAAATGACTATAAGAGACATTATATTCGAGATAAAAAATAGATTAATAATAGAAGATATCATAGGTAGATACGTAAACTTAAAAAAAGTTGGCAAAAGCTATGTTGGTTTATGTCCATTTCATCATGAAAAAACACCGTCTTTCTATGTAACCCCAGATAAGGGATTATATCATTGTTTTGGTTGTGGAAGGAGTGGTGATGTTTTTAAGTTTATCATGGAAATCGAAAAGATTTCTTTCATGG